>NZ_QOZX01000052.1:0-29460 GCF_008368895.1 Bacillus sp. BB081 | reverse complement strand
TATGTAACAATGCATAATAAATCAATCAGATATTATGATATACTCACAAAGAACTGATACAAAATTTCTTTAGATTGGAAAACTAAAGTCTTATCTACCTAAAAGGACGGCTGCCTCAATTCATTCTTTAAAACATAAAGTAAAGTGAACCCATTAAAATCCATGGAATGAACCCTAGTTTTACCCTTTTATCTAAAGGAGGCACTATTGTTATGGGATATGGTGGTAGTTGCGGCGAAGGCTGCGGTTTCGCTGGAGGATTTGCTTTATTAGTTGTATTATTTATTCTATTAATCATTATCGGATGCAGTTGTTTCTGCTAACAAACTATTAGAAAAGGTACCTATATATAGGTACCTTTTCTTTATGTGCCTTATTCATTATCTAGTTCCAAACTTTTATCATGATTGGATTCGGGTTTTTCATTTTTCGCATTCATCATACCTCAAATATGAATCGATTTCAGACATGAGCTTTTAACTAAAAGAATTTGGGACCATTTTTTCCCACAAAGGAAATACCTTTTTGAAAACCTCTACTATAGAAGGATCAAATTGTGTACCAGATCCTTCTATAATACGTCTATAAGCTTCTTCAGGAGATAGAGCCGAACGATATGCTCTTGAAGAAGTCATTGCATCGAATGCATCAGCTATTGCAACAATTCTTGCGCATAATGGTATTTGATTTCCTTTTAGTCTTTGAGGATAGCCCTTTCCATCCCATCTTTCATGATGAGAAAGAATTATGTCTTCATTACCTTTTATTAAAGATATATTTTTAAAAACTTCTAACCCTAATTGTGGGTGTGTCTTAATAATATTATATTCTTCTTCTGTAAGAGAAGATGCTTTTTTTAAAACTTCATCAGGAATACCTATTTTCCCTATATCATGTAATAAACAAATAAAATGAAATTGTTTTAAAGAATTATCATCATATTCATTTGTTTCTTTAGCAAGAATAGTAGCATAATTGGCTACACGTTCACTATGCCCTTTCGTATATTGATCCTTTAATTCCATTATCCTCATTATCGATAAAGCTGTTTCTTTCATTTGTTTTTCATAGGATGCTTTAATTTTTTGTACTAAAAATTTTAATGAAAGAAATACAAAAAATGACGTAACAAAAATTGTTAGAAACAATAATATTAATGATATTGGATAGTTAATTTCAAAATAATAAATAGCAATTAAAAATCTACATATCATACAAATAGATACCGATAGAAGATAATGAATACTTAAAAATAAAGGTGCAGAAATTACTAAGAAGCACTCTAAATAAGGAATATGTAAAGAAGCACCTGGATTACGTATAAACATAAGATCGTATGCCAAAAGATAAATAATACTAACGCCAAGAAAAATATATTTTGTAAACATTTGTTTATTCATTTTTTGTAAACACTTATTACATAAAAAAAATGAAGTGAAAATAAATAAAAATACGAGTTCAAATAAAAGCTTCTGTAGTGTAAAATCCTTTCTAAGAATAAAATGTTGATAAATATTATCAAACAAAAGAGTACTACAGGGAATAAATAGAAACATGGTTATCGGTTCTTTCGTTTCAATATTTTTAATCCCTTTAATCATTTTACACACCGCCAAACCTTTTTAATAAAAAAATAATTTCATATATATTATTAATAATATCCAAGAATGGATAATAGTGCAAAAAATACACTTTCTCATAGCCTATAAATGGGGTACCGCCATGATAGGAATGTATAAAAAGATAAATAGGGTTATAGAAAAAGAAAAAGAAAAAGGCGAATTCCTTTTGAAATTAGGAATTCGCCTTTTTCTTGCTACCGATAACGAATTTTATGTAAATAAAACATATGCAGAAACTTCACGTACAATAGCTTCACCAATTCTTTTAGAAGCTCAAACAAAAACTCCATAGGTATATCACCCTTACAATATACAGTTAATTCTATTCTTTCATATTAGTACAATCTCACCAATATAAAAAAAGGCTCCATTGCTGGAGCACTCAAAAATAAAATAAGTAAATGAATTAAAACAAATAACAGACAATTTAACTATATAGATTAAACATGAATAAATCTATATATATGTAATATTTCATATTAAAGCTTGTTTATTGAGCTATAATAGGCTTACTCGATGATTGTTATATTTTTTTATGGTTTTTAAGCAATATAATACCTTCTTAACACCAAGTGTACAAGTAAAAGAAGAGGCAAGTCCGAAGAAGGCACCTTTGGGTGTCTTTTCTTTTAGGGAAAGGAATAAATTTTACCAGGATATATATGAAAATAAGTCATCTGATTATAAAATAAAAAACGCTCATTTGAGCGTTTCATCTATATACCTAATAATTACTTTTTCTTCACTGATAACTTTTCTTCAGTAATAATCCCTTGATCCAACAACTCTTTATACTTCAATATTCCATCAGCCCCACGGCTCTCCATGCGTATATTGTATAACGTTTGTTGTATTAACCTTTGATTGGTCTATTGGAGTATTTACTCCATTTAATAGTATGACCGTAATTATTAATCCAATTGAACTGCTTATGATTCTTTTCATTTTAAAGCCCCTTTCTGAAAACCTTTTTCTTTTTCTTTATATCCTAAATAGAAGTATTCACTAGATTTTATTGAATTTCCTTCTTCATGATATTTAACCGCTAACTTTTCAGCATATTCCTGGACATATTGCCATAAACCTACTTCATTAAAGAAAGAAATTCCTTTAGAAATAGCTAACTCTAATTCTTCAGCAGAAACATTCTCATTCATTCCCTTTAGAATGGTAAAATGATGTTCATATTCTTTTTGTTCTAGTTCATTACAGATTACTAATCCTTTTTCAATTAAAGAGGCTGCAAGCTTTGTTTTTCCTAACTTTAAATTCTCTCTAGCTTCCAAAAAAATCGCTCTAAAGTGATTCGGGATTTTTTGTGATACTTCTGATAAATAACGAATTGCTAAATCAGATAGGTTTTGCTCTGCATACATAACTCCTAAACTATGTCGAACTCGTAACATTAGCTCTTCTTCATTCTGCTTTTTCAAGATATCCAGAGACGACATAAAATAAACTTCTGCCTGCTCAAATTCATTTAGCTTTACACATGCTAACCCCAGAACATTGTCACATGCTGCGACCTTCCTACTATACCCGTACAGCCCTTCAAATATATTTCTTGCTCTAGTTGCATATTGAATAACTAAAATAGGCTGGCAAACATGATAATAGTAGCTAGATAGCTTAAAGTTAAATTCTGCTTTTTCGATTGGATCCTGAATATTTTCCAACAAAGATTCTGCTATTCCATAATGCTTTTCAGCCACTTTAAAATCACCGTTTACCGTAGCATGAGAAGCCTTAAAGAAATGGTAATAATATAATAAAGATTCATCTGATGGCGCTTCATCTAACTTCATTTTTCTTAGATCATTCTTAGATATGTCAGATTGATGGGGATAAAACTCTGCACTCAACATTTTAAATCTAAAATCTAAAAGTGAATAAAACTCTGTATTCTTTTGATCTTCTTCCATACTATTAACTTTTGTATCAATACTTTGTTTTAATTCCTTTGCCTTAACGAAATTCTGTGAACGAATTTCTCGATACCAATCCTGTAAAAGTAAAGTGATTTCTTCCTTTTTTATTACGTGTACACTCATATAGCCCCTTCTCCTTTGTCTATAGATTACTAACATAATAACAAAAATCAGCTGATAAAACTTTTAATTTTCTGAATATTACTGTTTCAAAAAATTTCTCAATACAATTTCACCATTTTAGCTCTTTAAACTTAAAATTTTTTCTGTTCCTTATTCATTTCTATATAAAAAATAACACATTATTATTGATAATGATGAAATATGAAAGTCTATCCCTTCATAAGTTTTATATTCATAGGATTAAATTCTGCCGCATAGCTCGAATCAGAAAGTGTTTTCCAAAATTCTTCTCTACAATCGTCAAAAGATTTGAATTCTCTTCCTACTAATTTTTCTCGAACTTCTTGCGGAATACCCGTTGGTTTTTACCCTTTACTAAGGCCTCGTCCTAAACTGATTATTACACGGTTCACTTGACTACAATCTGCCTCTATCTCATCAAACTCAAGTAACTTTCTCCACATAAACACATGGACTCAACAAATCACTTCTAAAATTTATAAAAAGAAAAACCTTTTATTTTAGTTAAAAGGTCTTTCCTTAAATATATTTATTAAAATTTATATTTTTTGACTGTATAAGGAATAGTTACAATGTATAAATCTATAGCATAGATTGTAACCCAAATACCTTTACCTTCAGCCGCTAGCTTTTCATTTAATTGTGATAAATGTTCTGAAACTTTTCTTTTACCCCATTTTCTAGGAAACCATTGCAAAACCTTAGGAACATTATGTTTTTTGTTATACCATACGTTTAATCTCCAAAAAATCAAGAAAAACGAGACAATCACTACAGTACAAAAAATATCAAAATATGAAATTCCTAAAATCATATAATATATTCTCCATTTCCATTAAAGCTCAGATAATTTTTTTCTTATATAAAATCAGAGAAAGGATAGCAACCTCCCACCCTCACAATATACAGTTATATGCAGATTATCACACAATTCTATTAGAGGAAATATCATCGGATAAGTCCTTTTATAAGCCGTTTTTTTAATTTAGATGCCATTATTCTCAATACAATAGAAGCGATTATTGAAATATATATAGGCATAAGAAGATCCCCCCTAGTTTAAGCTAGAGGGGATCTTCTTATGCCTATTTCAAACTACTCACAATCTCCGCAAATATCACTTCAAACGCATGCACACCTGCATCTGGATATCCTAAACTTGGTCATATGACCACGATTACTTTAACAAAGGTTTTCACTAGAACCTTCTATACTATTTAACTGACTCTACTTGTTTTTCTAATTCAATTCCAAGGAATTTAGCAAGCTCAAGCATACCAAATTGATTCGCTACAGACTCTGCGTCAGAATTGCAAATAAACAAGGAACCTATTAGTCGGTTCCTTGTTTATTTAGCTAAAGCAGACTCCTTTGGAAAACTCAAATAAAAGTTAAATCAACTCCTATTTAACTTTTCCCTTCAGATATATGACAGTAAAGAATACATCATCACGGTGTCAGCAAGCAAAAGTGTATTCTGCATTTCTGAAAACAGTAGATGGCAGATTGTGACCTGCTGAATCTGCTAAGAAAGAATATACAAGAACATCCTTAACATCATCTTTATTTCCACTAATAATAACATCAAGAAAATCTTCTATTTGGAATTCTGGAGTAAATAACACAATCTTAGTTGTTCTGTTTGGTTCTAAAGAAACAAAAGTACGAGAGATTTCAACTAATTCATTTTGAGTTGGGAAAGAAGTGTTTGGACTTCTCTTAACAGTTACCGTTACATTACTAGTATGGCAGCGTGAATCATTGTTTAACATAATGTTGAGAGCAGCTGGAATAATCCCATTTTCAGAAACTGGAACTCGAAACACTCCAGTAGATTTATGAGCCATATAATCACATCCTTTCAAAATAAAATATATTTACAATATATTAGATGCAAGAAACGTTCGTTTTGATAGGGACAAATTATATGATTAATATATCTATAATAACCCTCGGTATTACTAAGACAATGATTTAAAAGATTAACAAATATCGTGAGACCCAATCGAATGTATATTAAAAGTAAAAAGAATAAGGTGTCTAAAAGATTCCCTATTTCGAGCCAATAATGAGACATTATGTTAATCTTATATGTATAGTTGCAGAAAATTGAAAAACTTAAGGAGACAGATCAATTTTATGAGAAAATCATTCATATTACTTACTTTAATTCTAGTATTAGTCAGTGTTACGGCTGCTTGCACACAAGATAAAAAAGATAGTGCCGTTGAAAATGGTCCAATAGAAGAACCAACCGCAAAAAATGAAAATGAAGAATTAATAAATTTTGAAGAAAAAGAAGATATGAGCCGCTTGGAACAAGGTATTTTATTAGTTGGTGAGAGTGTTAAGGGAGGCTATTACTTGAGCGCCGTTCAAAGTGCATATTTAAATGATAGCAACGATTCTATAGTTGTTAATGTCTCTGTAAAAAATGTACGAGGTCAAATGATTGGACTATCAGAATTAAAATATAACTTAAAAGATGAAAAAGACGGAAAAACCTATGAAGGAAAGGTGCTTGATCAAAACCCTTCTGATATACAAGTTAAACCAAATGAAACGGTAGAATTAAAAATAGCTTTTGAAGTACCAAGTACCGCAGATGAATATATGTTTTATATTGAAAGCTCTTTAGATCCTCTAGGAGCACGCTGGAAAATCGATAAGTTGCAATCACAAAAAAACTAAGTCTAACATACAATTTGATTGAAGAAATCTCTCAAATAAGCAAAAAGTACCGAAAGAAGTCTTCTACATATCAACTATATAAAAGTCCCTCCGACTTAAGACAGAGGGACTTTCTCATTCCTATTTCAAACTACCCGAAATCTCCGTAAAGATAACCCCAAGTGCATGTGCACCTGCATCTGGATAGCCTAAGCTTCTTTCACCAACTGTACCGGCGCGGTCCATGCGAACTACGATTTCTTTCGTATACTCTGCTCCTTTTTCAAAGATAATTTTCACTATATTTAAAATATATAAACACATAAATCCATTTACTTTTTACGAAAATAAAATTGTGTTGTTTAGAATTTTAATGTTAATCAATTTGAAACTTTATGAGTTAATTAAATGTGATATTGAAAGAAGAAATTTATGATGAAGTACTCACATAATGGAATTAATGTTAAAAAACAAAAAACTCTAACTAATTCGTCATGGCGATTTAGTTAGAGTTTTTTTGTTTGAAGTATTCACGAGTATCTACCCTTGTCTTTTCAGGTAAAACAATGTCAAGTTCTTTATCTAACCATGCAAGAGTCTTTTTACGGAGAAACTCACGCATGTGTTCTTCTGCTTCGAGCATTACTAAGTTAATTGTACAAGAAGAATTGCTAGGCTCACAAGAATTACAAGCGTCGTCTCGATATAGTAGACCATTCTGTACAATATTTTTACATTGAAAAATAGGTTTTGGACCTTCGACGGCTTCTATTACATCCCAAAAAGAAATATCTTCTGGAGACTTAGCTAACCTGTATCCTCCCTTTACACCTGGGACAGAATTCACAATGTCAGCTTTAGATAATTTACCGAAAACTTTTGAAAGAAATGTTTCAGAAAGTCCTTGAAACTCTGCCAAATCTTTTATTCCAACACTTTCCTTGGAAGGAATATTAATTAAATAAACTAGGCAATGCAAGGCATATTCAACCCCAACACTATATTGCATATACAAATCACCTGCTTTTTATTTTAAGGGTTATCAAATTGTATCTTAGGACCATTTAGAATTTTAGTCAAATAAAAAAAGGCTCTTTTAGAATAGTATGTATTTCATTTGACAAAAATAATTTCAGAGTTTATATTAAAGACCATATTAATCGACGATTAATTTAGTCGACAATTAAAACGTAAAAACTTTTAAAAAGGGGAAATACAAATGAACAAAACACTTATCATAAACGCACATCCAAAAGTGGATGATACATCATCAATCAGCATTAAGGTTCTTAACCACTTTTTAGAATCTTATAAAGAATTAATTCCTAATAATGAAACGATTGAACAAATTAATTTATACGATGATGTTGTACCAATGATTGATAAAACTGTTTTAAGCGCATGGGAAAAGCAAGGAAATGGACAGAAGTTAACTGATGAAGAACAAAAGGTAACAGAACGGATGTCCGAAATTTTACAACAATTTAAAAGTGCAAATACGTATGTTATCGTATTACCTTTGCATAATTTTAATATTCCATCAAAGTTAAAAGATTACATGGACAATATCATGATTGCACGTGAAACATTTAAATATACTGAAACTGGATCAGTTGGACTACTTAAAGACGGAAGAAGAATGCTTGTTATACAAGCAAGTGGAGGAATCTATACAAATGATGATTGGTATACAGAAGTGGAATACTCTCATAAATATTTAAAAGCAATGTTTAATTTCCTTGGTATTGAAGATTATCAAATTGTTCGTCCACAAGGCACAGCAGTACTAGATCCAAATGAAGTATTACAAAATGCATATAAAGAAGTTGAAGAGGCGGCTTCTAGATTGGCTAACAAATAATTTTTCCCACTGGAAGAATGATGGTTATAAATAAAAACCCCCTCCACCACAAGGCAGAGGGGATCTTCTCATTCCTATTTCAAACTACCCGCAATCTCCGTAAAGATAACCCCAAGTGCATGTGCACCTGCATCTGGATAGCCTAAGCTTCTTTCACCAACTGTACCGGCGCGGCCCATGCGAGCTACGATTTCTTTCGTATACTCTGCTCCTTTAACCGCTGCTTCTGCTCCTTTTTCAAAGGCAGTTTTCATGTCTTCTTCGTTTGAAGCGCTAGCTAACCAAGAGTCTACACATGGAGCAAGTGCGTCAACAAGTGTTTTATCACCAACTACTGCTCCTCTGCCGAACGATCTTTCACCGATAGATTGTATACCTTGCAGTGCTGCTTGTAACATTTCAGCGAATTCTTTCACTGTTAACTCACGCTTCTCACCTGCTGCTTTACTAGCTGCGCGGAATGCTCCGCCCCAAATTGGACCAGATGCGCCGCCGCAATGTTCCATAATAATCATCGAACAACCATCAAGGAATGACCCGATCGTTACGTTCTCTTGATCTACAATAGAATGCCACTCACGTTTTAATTGCTTAAATCCTTTTGCTACACTCATTCCGAAGTCGCCGTCACCAGCATGTGTGTCTAACTCACAGAACGGCACTTCGTTTTTAATAATAACGTCGCTCATTTTATCAACGAGATAGATCATGTTGTTTAATGTAATGACATTATTTTTAATAACAGTGTGCTCTTCCGCTGTTTCTATTTCAAAGGAAACTTCCTTCTCTTCTGCTCCTTCAAGCACATTCACGTACTCAACATTTTCAACTGGCCCATCTACTTTAAACGCTGGTGTATTACACTCTTTCGATAGTAATGTTTTTAACTCATCATCTAATTTCATTACTGTTAAAGACATACCAGCCATATCGATACTCGTCATATAGTTACCAACGAATACTCTATTAATTTTAATGTTTCTAGCAGCTAATTCTCGCGTAACTGCGTTGTTAAATAAGTAAAGTTCTTGCAGTGGAGTTCCGCCAAAACCGTTAACTAGAAGCGCAATTTCTTCGCCATCTTTTACTCCTAAATCTTTTACAAGATCATTTGTCATACGGTTCGCTAGTTCATCTGCTGACAACATTTTTTCACGTTTAATTCCTGGTTCGCCGTGAATACCTACGCCGTATTCCATTTCATCTTCCGCAAGTGTGAAAGTAGGTGATCCGCTCGCCGGAACAGTACAAGAAGTTAACGCTAAACCAATTGTACGCACGTTAGCCGCTGCTTTTTCTGCGACAGCTTTCACCGCTCCTAAATCCATACCTGCTTCCGCTGCTGCGCCGGCAACTTTATGAACGAGAATAACGCCCGCAACGCCGCGTCGTCCTACTGTATATAGACTATCTTCTACCGCAATATCATCGTCCACTTTTACGTAGTCAACTTCAATTCCATCTTCAGTCGCTAAATGCGCACCATTTTTGAAATTCATAATATCGCCGCTGTAGTTTTTAATAATTAATAACGTACCTTTTTTACTCGCTGTCTCTTTAATCGCTTGATATACCTGAATTTGTGAAGGCGAAGCAAACACATCTCCGCACACTGCCGCATCTAACATTCCTTTTCCGACTAACCCTGCATGCGCTGGCTCATGACCACTACCGCCGCCACTAATTAACGTTACTTTGTTTTCGTTCATTTCTTTCTTCTTAATCACTTTATATTTTTTCAAAAGCTCAAGCTCTGGGTGCGCCATAACCATTCCGTTACACATTTCCATTACTAATGTTTCTGGTTTATTTATAATCTTTTTCATTGTGATTCTCCCTCAATTCCTTTAATATATTGTGATATATTTGAAATCTTCTTCTTACTATCCATGTTAAAATGAAAGCGTTTTATAGTAAACGGACAAAATGGACAATCTGTCTAAAGACACCGCTCTCATTTGTAGGTAGGATTTTCATATTACTAACATTCTAGGGATGATTCAGATGACCTCTTCTATAATTTCTAAAAAGATAATCGCGAATTCATTGAAGTATTTAATGGAAACAGAGTCGTTTCATAAAATATCAGTGAGCGATATTATGTTACACTGTCAAATGCGTAGGCAAACTTTTTATTATCATTTTAAAGATAAATTTGAGCTATTAAGCTGGATTTATAGAGAAGAAACGAAAGAGAACATTATCGACTTTCTCGACTATGAAACGTGGGAAAACATTTTCGATTTATTATTTGATTACTTTTATGAAAATCAAAAATTTTACCGAAATGCTTTTAAAGTCATTGAACAAAACTCGTTTAATCACTATTTATTTGAGCATACGAAAAACTTATATATGAAAATTATTGATGAATTATCTGTGAGCTGTGGATTCAGCCTTTCTGATGCGACGAAAAATACGATTGCTTCTTTTTATAGTCACGGCTTCGTTGGAACGATAAAAGATTGGATTGAAAGCAAATGCGAAGTAGATCCGTCCATTATGTCTTCTCTCATGAAAAATATGATAAACAATCAATTACTACTATTACTGGAGCAATCAGCAAAGTAATTAAAGGGTGGCAAAAGCAATGAAAAAGATTATGAATGATGTAGAAAATATCGTTCAAGATATGCTGCATGGCTTTTATTTTGAACATAACGACAAAGTAAATTACGACGAAACTAATAACATCATTTATGTAAAAGATATCGAAAAACTGCAGCAAAACGTTGTCATTATAAGCGGCGGTGGTAGCGGACATGAACCTGCTGATATTGGTTATGTAGGAAAAGGAATGCTTACGGCTGCAGTAAACGGCAGCATCTTCACTCCGCCTACAGTAGAACAAATCGTAATGGCAACTCGCCTCATACCAAAAGATAAAAGTATACTATTCATCATCAAAAACTTTAAAGATGACGTAGCAAACTTTTTAGCGGCGAAGCAAATTGCAAAAGAAGATGGAAGAATAATTGACCATATCATCGTAAATGACGACGTTTCAATTGAAGATGATGCTTCGTTTAATAAAAGAAGACGTGGCGTCGCTGGTACTGTTTTCGTTCAAAAAATACTCGGTGCGGCCGCTCTTGAAGGCCATTCTTTAGAAGAATTAACAATGCTTGGGCAATCTGTCATCAAAAACTTACACACATTAGGAGTTGCACTTTCACCTGCAAATGATCCCATGCAGGGAAAAGCTTCGTTCTCATTAAACGACGATGAAGTCTTTTATGGCGTTGGTATCCATGGCGAAAAAGGTTATCGTAAAGAAGCACTATCTTCTTCTGAAATATTAGCGATTGAACTGATGAACAAACTAAAAAGCATTTACCGCTGGAGAAAAGGCGACAACTTCGCTATTCTCATTAATGGACTCGGTGCAACTCCATTAATGGAGCAATACATTTTCGCAAATGATATTCGCCGTTTATGTGAGCTGGAAGACTTACATATTACATTCGTAAAAGTTGGTACACTGCTAACTTCTTTAGATATGAAAGGTGTTTCGCTCAGTTTGCTTAAAGTGAAGGATTTGGATTGGGTGAAGTGGTTGAAGGAAAATACGGAAACTGCTAGTTGGTAATACAAATAAAAATAGGATGGCTTCAATGGGCCATCCTATTTTTGTACGTAATTCAGCTATTAAAAAAATCCAATTACTGAAGGATTCTGCACTCAATATTACAGCAAATTTACATTAAAAATGTAACTCCTCATTTCCTTCGTATTTTCCTTTATTAAGTCTTTTTCTTATGAATAATTCTGCAACAATTAAATTGGGTACCCACGCTAACCAAGCAATAATAGCGTAACTAAGTTCAAATCGCTCTATTCCAAATAGAACGATAAACAACGGTAACCAAATTCTTAATGTAACTGCTCCAAAGGTTAAAGAATAATTTCTAATCATCCAGTTCCGATGCTCTTTAATTTTTTTATTCTTAACTCTATTTAACGCTTCATATGCTGATGTTAGCCAAAATACAGATAACAAACCGAAACCTAGCTTCGCTACCAATCCTCCCGTAGCATAAAAGGATAAATATAGTCCAGAAACGCCTCCTAATAATATACCAACCATATAAATTCTCCCAACTATTCGATGACGGTTGATATTCCTTTCTCTAAATTTAGTCGATAATGTAAAAGGACCAGTTACTAATGCTACTATACTAGTTGTAATATGTATAAATAACATCATATACCAAAATTCACTTAATTTAGATCCAAACATAAGCTTCACTTTTACAAGCCCTGTTTGAAATCCATCCATAATAAAATATTGGACAACAACATAGCCAGCTACTAAAAGAGCAAAAAAAGTAAATACAAACCAAATTTTCCTGTTCAAATTTTACTGCCTCCTTATTACATTAAGGAATTAGATTATACATTACTGTTCATTCTAGAGAAAAATAGAAAAGCCTTCTTCATACATAAAAACCCTCAAGTATATCGTTCTATACTTGAGGGTTTACTCATCTATCCCTTCTCATCTCTCATTTTCTTAAATCAATAGTTAACTCATCTGTAATCTGCTCAAGATGGAAAAATCTTTTTATATAATGGATATGTGACCATTTCTCTTCTCCACCAATAATAAATAATTCTTGCGCATCATACATAAATAAAAAGCTTGGATAGAAACTGTCAGCCTTTATTTCAATCTTACCAGTACGATTACTGATCATCTTACAGTCTGCTGAATAGCTTAATAACGTATAGAGAGAATCTTGTGCTGATTGGAAGAAATACTTCATAAGTGTCGTTATATCATCACTATTGGTAATGCACACTTTAAAAAAGTTCGTATCTCTTTTCTTATTCGTAAAAACTAGCTCAAAATGAAGTTTATTCTCTTCTAAAAATCCTCCCATAAGGTCTCTACACAAATAAGTTTCAAATAACATATACATAGGAAATTTGTTATGTGTACCTATAAATCCTTTAATAATTTCTTCGAATCCTGTATGCTGATTCCAATTTGTTCCCACTCCTATCATAATAGGGTGATTTATATAAATAGGATACGGTGATAACCCTTCATTTTTTAACATATACTCTCGTTTTCCATCTGTATGAAGAGCTGGTTTAGACTCTTTTAGTAAGTATTGAGATAATTGAACGCTTAACACATTTACACCTACCTATCATGTAATACATAAACTGCATCTATTAAGTTAGAAAAAGGGATGAACAATTCATATTTTACCTTGTTTAAGCGAGGAGAACTAGAATAGATCGCCATCTTATTGGTGACTTACAGGTCTCCAGGATAATAAATGAACATCGCACCTACAAATGAACACACTAAACAAAAAACAGCTTCGTATTTTATAACTAGAGAAGAGTTGGCATCAAGCTTTTTTTCCTCTCTTTTACATATCATTTTAAATAATGCTTTATATAATACATACCCAATAATCGCCCCGAGGGTATTCGTAAATAAATCATCAATATCTGTAATTCTATTATTTAGCAATTGATTTAACTCAATTGCCAATGAAAAAAAGAATCCCGCACATACGGTATTTTTCATTTTTCTAAACTGTGGCCAAATAGTCGGTAATAAAAAACCTAACGGCATAAACAGTACAATATTCAAAAGATACGTAGTACTACCTGCCGTATCAAATAGAGTCAAGTTAATTTGATTTACACGAATCCACGTTTCATATCTACTTATATCCCATACAGTCGCGATTTGCGTCACCTTATACACTAGCGAAAGATAGAACAGAAAAACATACACCCATAAAAAATGCCAAATAGATATAGTTCTTTTCGCTTTAAAATAACATCCAATTTGAAATACAATACAAAACATAATTGTAAAAAAATAAGTATACAAATAACTCATCAAAACTCCTGTATGCATGTAGAATCCCCTAACTTTACATTTTCATCTATGACTTTATCGTTTTTAGTATCCTTCTTGATGTAACTCATTTATAGGATAGGAAAAACTTTTAAAATAAAAAGTGGGGTAAACATAAAATTTTTCTTAAATCTTCAGTTGGGTTTTATTATTACTCTTCTTAGAAATCCGCCATTGATAGCTAGGCAACAACATGCTTAAACGTAACAATATTATCATTTTTGCACGTAATCCTCGTAATACTTTAACCGATGAAGCATATATAAAATCATGTGAATCGTTTGTTCAGTTAAAACATGAAATTAAGAAATATATGACGTACTATAATCACGCTTGCTATCAATAGAATGTACAGAAGATGACTCCTGTTTGCATACAGAAATCATCTTTTTTAGAATGTCCGATTCAAGGGGATCAACTATACCTTCTTCCCTTAAAATCACTAAAACCCATTTACAAATCTATAAAAGTAGATATAATATCCTTATGGAACCTTTATTAATTTATAAAGCATTGTCAAATGAAACAAGATGTCAAATTTTATCATGGTTAAAAAATCCAGAAAACCATTTCGACGAAAAACCTTATCTAGAACAAGACCTTAACTTTCAAGTTGGAGTATGTGTAGGAGATATCCAGCTTAAAACTGGCTTAGCTCAATCGGTTATTTCTAGTTATTTATTAACTATGAAAAAAGCAGGCTTACTAGAGTCTGACCGAATTGGAAAATGGACCTACTATCGTCGAAATGAAAAAACAATACGAGAGTTTTCTGAATACGTCCAAAACGAATTATAAAATGAAAGCTAATAATCAATCAGCATACTAATTGATTATTAGCTTTCACACATTCTGCTTTTTTACAGGTATCCAATTACTTTTTTTATAAATTGCACTGCCTATAAAAGCAAGAAACATCGAAAGGAGAAATTTTTTTAACATATCATATCTAGTTATTTAGATATCTGTTATTGTGTTTAAAATTACATAATCCTAATAATATTGGCATCCAATCATGCTTATAATAATGCTTCTTTGTTAATGAATTTACTTTCAAAATACTGATACGAATGGAGAGTTTTATAAATGAAAAAAGTAAATCCTTTACTTATTCTGACACTCGCAATAGGTGTGTTCGGAATTATTACTACCGAGATGGGTATTGTCGGCGTATTACCACAAATCACTGAAAAATTCGGAATTTCAACTACACAAGCTGGATTTTTAGTAAGTATATTTGCACTAGTTGTTGCTATTTCTGGTCCGTTTTTAATTCTGCTCGTCTCTAGTATTAATCGCAAAATAATTTTATTAACAGCAATTTTCATATTTGTTATTTCAAATTTAATCTACGCTTATACAACACAATTTGAAATCATGCTTATTTTTCGTATTTTACCGGCAGCGCTTCATCCCCTCTTCTTTTCAATCGCTCTTGTAACAGCTGCTAAACTTGTCCCTCCAGAAAAGAGCGGTCAAGCAGTTACAAAAGTTTTCATGGGAATTACTGTTGGCTTTGCTTTAGGTGTACCACTAACCTCTTACCTTGCAGACCAATTTTCACTCGAAATTGCTTTCTTATTCGGAGCATTCGTTAACACTGTTGCATTCATTGGAATACTACTCCTACTTCCTTCTATGCCTGTTAAAGAAAAAATGTCTTTCGGCAAACAAATTCGTATACTCGGCAAACCAGGATTATGGTTAAATATTTTAACCGTCACATTCCTTTTTGCAGCCATGTTTTCCGTATACAGCTACTTCGCTGAGTACCTTGCAAAAGTAACTTCCATGAATGGATCTCTCATCAGTATCATGCTATTCATATTTGGTATAGTTATGATTTTAGGTAATCATTTATTTGGTGGTCTCCTGCAAAAAAGCATAATAAACACTGTAATATCATTCCCTATTCTATATTCTATTGTTTACATAATGGTTTATTATTTAGGTTCCTACCTTGTTCCAATGATTTTTATAGTATTCATTTGGGGAATCGTACATGCTGGTGGATTAATTGTTGGTCAAACATGGTTAATAAGTGAAGCTAAAGAAGCACCTGAATTTGGTAACAGTCTATTCGTTTCGTTCTCAAATCTCGGAATTACTTTAGGAACCACTATTGGAGGCTGGTTCATTTCAAACTTAGGTATTCACCAACTTATTTGGAGCGGATTTATATTCACACTACTCTCATTTCTATTAATTATAATAAAACTAAAATTTTTCAATTCTAATAGCCAGGCTTCATTATCAAGCTAGTACATTGTCAGTTCCACATTCGATAAAAAACATTATAAATTCTTCTTATACGATTTTATTAACTAAAAAGTATAATGTTCAAAGCCTTTAGCCATAATTACGACTAAAGGCTTTTTTGTATATAAAGTGAAACTTTAATCAGTGGGGGTTTTCTTCATCCCCCACTGATTATTAGTTGAACCAATCGGACTTTTATGAGCAGTTGATCCCCCACCTAACTTCTTTGCTTTCGCTGAATTTTGAGGTGGGGGTCTTACTGCCCATTAAAGCGGGATAAAAATAATTCTAAAAGGAGCTAATTTTATGGAACATAATCAAAATGGAGTACTTGCTTTAATTGTTTTGTTTTTAGGATTAGTGTTTTTTGTTAGTGGCATGGTTTATCATTTATGGGGTTCTTTTTAATAGTATGATTGTAATCACTCATAAAAGCCCTCAAGTATATCGTTCCTTTATTAATTTCAACGTTTAGACAGATACATAATTCAAAAACTAAAACGTGTACTGTAATTATCGATATGGAATATTTCCAAAAACAACTTAACATGGTAAAATAATATTCGGACGGGAGTCCAATATTATTAAAATTAAGATGGTTCAAGTCGGAGAAAGGCACCTTAGGGTGTCTTTTCTTTATTTTCAAAAGGACCTGCTCAATTATTGTGTAAAAAACATAAAGTAAGTTGAATCCATTAAAATACATGAGTGACCCCTTGTTTTCCCCTCTTATTAAAGGAGGAACTATTATGGGATTTGGTGGTAGTTGTAGTAGTAATTGTGGCGGCGGCTTTGCTTTACTAGTTGTATTGTTTATTTTATTGATCATTGTTGGAGCTTCTTGCTTCTGCTAAAAAACTATCGAAAAAGACACTCTTATATGGGTGTCTTTTCTTTGTAATAAAAAGCTTTCTATAAAGGAAGGTTTTTAAGCTTTTACATCCAAATTAGTTATTTACACAGCTCTTTATTCCTTCGCATCTCTCATACTATAATAACCCAAATTAATAATAATTAAGAAATACCCAGCCATAATTCCAGCTGCAAATGTCCACATGAATTCATGGTGTTCAATTTCATACATAATAATCGCTCCGAGTATTGCGGCTGCAAACCGATTCATCATACCAAGCATTGGTGCTTTTTCTTTTTTTACGATACTATCTCCGAACTTTTCGATACGCCTTCCTAAAATCCAGGCGCAGTACATACTTACTAAAAGGCCAATGCTTATCCCTACAAACTGGGCTCGAAAAGGTGTCATCAACCATCCCAATAACATCACGCCTAGCAAACAATATATTTGTATGTTGAATGATCTTAATGCCATACGAATCATGTTATTCTCCTTATCTTTCCTATTAATCCCATCTTTCGGACTTCAAGCTTTCCGATATATCCTTTTTAAAATGGGGGAATTTGATTTTGCTCACCATTAAATAAGCGAGTACGCATGTGCCAAATGCCACGGAAACTGGGTTATTTAGGAGGCATAAAATAAGAAGACACATTGCCGCGAATGGAATGGGCATGCCGATAAAGGTTGGGAGTTTACTTTGCTGCGTGTTAAATCTCGCAAGCCGAAGCATTCCGCAAATACTATAAACAAGCGCACATAACATCCCGATAGACTGCAAATCTTTTAACGAGGCACTATATGCAAGAATAGACGGTGCCACACCAAAGGTCACTAAATCCGCAAATGAATCTAGTTCTCCGCCTATTTCCGAAACAGAATCTAGTTTCCGAGCAACCATGCCATCAAAAAGATCAAATACCATACCTGTAATAATGAACATAACTGCACCATACATATCGTGAACGAAAACAGCGTGAATAGCCAAAAGCCCACACACAAAGTTTGCTATCGTAATCATATTTGGTATGTAACTCATCACATGCTTCCCCTCCTTTTTACTCATTACAATCAAGAGCCTTCTGTTTCTCTTCCAATATCACTTTATTTATTTTCGTTAACGTATCAGTCATTTGCTCTAAAGCATTTATATCGATTTTAGAAAAGTATTTCTCAATTAATACATCATCTAACTCAGACAATCGTTCGATATATTTACTACCGTTTGGTCCGAGTGTAAGGAAATACTCCCTTTTATTGTTAGGATTAACTTGTTTCGAAATCATCTTCTGCTTTTCCAACTTCGATAAAACTTGGCTGACAGCACTTTTCGATATATTAAAAGTAGTCGCAATGTGATTTGCTGTCGTGTTTTCATTTAAATTAATATGAAATAGCATGCTCTCTTGCTGCCCAGTAAGACCGAACTCATCCTTTAAATCCTGAAATAGTAAAATGTAGAGTTCCGTGTAGGCTCGATTCATTTCATTAATTACTTCTTTATACGTTCTAGTCATAGCATTCTTCCTCCATGCTGTTATTTCATTTTTAATAGTTAAGTTCACTTAACTTAACTATATTATACCGTTATGTTTGTGTAAAGGGAAATCTATCTCTATACATTCCTATAACACGGAATAAAGTATGCCCTTTGCCTTTTCCACTGCTTTTAATAGATCAAATTCAGAATGATACATCTATCATTCTGAATAAATAAACATAATCATTACAAAAATTCCATATAGACCCATTACTGGTTAAAATGTTATAATGAAATTACCCTACATAGTTACTCATATTCCGATTGAGGAACTAGCGTCTTATTAAGCAATGCGCATAACTCAAATAAAAAAGACACTTTCAAGTGTCTTTTTTATTTATTTTCATAAGAATTATCTCTTTTATAAACAAAATCTATTAAACAACAAAGGAGAATATCGAATGGAGAATATTGTATCGAGAGAACTACGTAACATACGTATATGCCTTATCATCTTGATCATTGTCATTGCATTTTGGGATCGTGAGAAACCTGTAGAAATTACTGACCATGGTAGTGACCCTATCGTAAACACCAGCAATATGACCCCAGTTGGCGATAATACATTTGCCTATAAAGACGAATCGAATCAAATTAAAATATTTAAATTTAACCCAGATACAAATGAAATAAAGCTAATAAAAGAGTTTTATGCTAGCGAATATTAATTACATAAAGTGAAACTTTAATCAGTGGGGGTTTTCTTCATCCCCCACTGATTATTAGTTGAACCAATCGGACTTTTATGGGCAGCCCGACCCCCACCTAAATTCTTTGCTTTCGCTGAATTTTGAGGTGGGGTCTTACTGCCCATTAAAGCGGGATAAAGGCATCTTAAGGTGTCTTTTTTTATTTTCAAAAGGACCTGCTCACGTTTATGCGTCAAAACATAAAGTAAATAGAATCCGTTAAAAAACACGAGTGACCCTTTGTTTTCCCCTCTTATTAAAGGAGGAACTATTATGGGATTTGGTGGTAGTTGCGGCGGAAGCTGCGGTTTTTCTGGAGGATTTGCACTATTAGTTGTATTGTTTATTTTATTAATCATCGTTGGAGCTTCTTGCTTCTGCTAAACAAACTATCGGAAAAGACACTCTTATATGGGTGTCTTTTCTTTGTAAACTAAAAAGTATGAGAATAAAAGCCTTTGGTCATCATTACGACTAAAGGCTTTTTTCTATATAAAAATTAAAACATAGTAAAAACGGCATAATTACTCAAATTGTTTTTCACTTTACAAATTATATCCAAAAAGTTGGATAACTTCTTTTACTACTCATATTATTAATGAATAAAGCAAAAGCTACAATAACAAGAGAACCAACTAGAACTGGTGTTACTAAATAACTCCAACTGTATGCTCCTAAAATAACGACAATTGGATCAGCCCCTGCCGGAGGATGCGTTGTTCTTGTTAACATCATAATAGCAATCGACATCCCCACTGCTAAAGCAATTGTCCAATATTCATTCCCAAACAAATGATATATTGATAAACCAATGAAAGTTGAAATCAAATGTCCTCCAATAATATTACGTGGCTGAGATAACGGTGCATTCCAAACTCCAAACGCTAATACACAACTCGCCCCAAATGGAGCCATTAACAATTCTGTAGACGTTATACTCGTTAAATATGTTAAGGTGAGAATTGTTAAAAATCCCCCTAATAGTCCTGTCAAAGAGTCCTTTATATTTACTTGTAATGGAGTTCTTCCTTTCCCTTTCATTTTTGCAAAATATCGTACACTTATTGGTGGAGCCTCTTTCTGCTTAGCTGCTGTTATATTACTCATCATTCTCCTCCTTTATTTACCAATAATTATATTCCGAACAAACTAACCAGTCAATATTAAGTTTAGAGGTTAGTTTGAAGATGCAGAAAAAAAGAATCAACTGTTATAAGTTGATTCCCTAAACTTCTTCAGACTTTCGAACCTGAAATTTTGCTACCTTTTTCCGGTTCCCACATATTTTCATAGAACACCATTTTCTCTTTCCACTTTTATCTATAAATAATAAAACACAGTCAGGGTTTGAACACCTTTTAAGGAAAATAAGCTTATTTTCTGCTATTAACGTTAAAGCATCAAATGCAATTAACGATGCGAGTACATCCTCAACTTCTCCAACTGGGATAGAAACTAGACGCTGTTCAATGACTTTATATGTAAATGGTGCCTTCTCAATTTGTTTTTCTAAATACGTAATAAAATCATTAGAAATTTCGTGCCGATCGGCAATTGCCTCAAACTGTTTTCGCAATACTTCTCTTGCCTCTAATATGCTAGATGTAACTTGATTCATGCGCTCTTGAATTCCTATAAGTGTTTTTTCATTCCAAAAAGGCAGATTAACCTTTATTACATGTAGCCATTCTAATACATCTTCATCCGTTATTAATAAATCATAACGTTGTCCACGCCTAACTAACTCTGTATTTACTAAATCTAATGAGAGATTTCCAGATATAAGCGGGAATTGTTTTGTTTCCTGCATGTACTCATCACCTACTCTTTAAATAATCATATTCCAAATTAATACAGAAGTGCAACTTTTTTATAAACTACAAAGTATGAAGACCAAAGCCTTTAGCCATAATTACGACTAAAGGCTTTTTGTATATAACTTAAAAAGGAGCTGACTGTATGGAACATAATAAAAACGGGATGCTTGCTTTAATTGTTTTGTTTGTGGGACTAGCATTTTTTGTTATCGGTATGGTTTATCATTTATGGGGAACGGTTTAAAAATAAATATTAATCCATTTAAAAGAAATTTAGACGCAATATCCTGAACTTCATCTCATTAAGCACCAATAATCATTTACCTAGTTATGAAACCCCTCATTATGCTTCAGAGGTTTCCGCTTTAAAACAATTATAAAAAAAGGCCCCATCAATGGGGCTCTCAAAAAATAATATAAGTAAATGAATTAAAACAAATAACAGACAACTAAAATATATAAGATTAACATCATATAATCTATATATATGCAACATTACATAAAATTCTTTATTATTACATGCTATACTAAAATAGGAGTCGACAATCGTTATTTTCTTCTTATTTTTAAAGCAATATGGATATACCTTCTTAACTCATTTGGATTGTACAAGTAAAAGAAGACATCTTACTAGATGTCTTCTTTTCTTATATTTTTATGAATTCCTTTGAGCAGATGCTCTCCAAGCACGAAAAGATGTTGGGTGTCCAGAATGAGCTCTTTGCTTTGCAGCAGCAACAGCTGGTTTTTCTTCAAGAGTCGTTGGTTTCTCTTCCACAATCGCTGATTTTTCTTCAAGAGTAGTCACAGCAGTTTGTATTTTTTCCAACTGCTCTTTTAAAGCTTGCTGTTCAATCTTTAAATCCGTAAGTAATCGTAAAATCATTTCAGAATTGGCCATAAAGATCCTCCTTCCCCCAATACACAGAATAAAATACAATATGTCATCAGCATACTACCCGTGACAAAAATAAGGTCGTCAACTCTTTTAAAATCTAAGTACTTTTTATTTTTCAAAAGGACCTGCTCAAGTTTATCCGTAAAAACATAAAGTAAATTAAATCCATTAATTAAATGGTCTTTATGGAAGGAGGAGTTAATATGGGATATGGCGGTAGTTGTGGTGGAGGCTGCGGTTTCGGCGGCGGATTCGCTTTACTTGTTGTGCTCTTTATCTTATTAATCATCGTAGGAGCTAGTTGTTGGGGCGGCGGATTCGGCTGCTAATAAGAGGCACTCTTGAGAGTGTCTTTTTTTTGTGTTTTTTGATGTACAACCATCCAGACAAACCGAGAAAGATGTACAAAGTCCCCCTCTAGAAAAGACATAATTGAAGAAATGATAAAAAACTTATCCTTTTTCATAGATACAAAGACTTAAAAGTGTCTAATCCTAATTAATGATATTATTCTTACAGGCGTTTCTTTTAAATCCTATCCAATCTTCTAAATATGCTCTCTCAACTTAATTCACTCTAATCTGCTTCACCTTATAAAAATTCTTCTGGAAAAGAATCTTAAGCATGCAAAAAACGCCTTTATAATTAAATTTCATTAAACTGCTAACTCCAGCTGTAATTTACTTTACGCAAAAAAACGAAGTCTACTTGAAGACTTCGCCTTTCCCCCTAATATAATACAAAACATTCCATTCCCTTTAATTGTAAGAGAAATTCCATTAAGTGTATCTTTTGTTTTCAACAATGTCTTTCTTACTATTAAAAAAGACGATAATACTTCCTATTATAATTAATCCAAAAGATACCATACACCAAATACAAATTGCTTTAATCTTAAATATTTCCAGATAAGTTAAATATAAAGAGAATACTAGTCCTAGTAATAACCAGTATTTAATTAATTTTATTACAAATACTTTTTTACCACAGTAAGTAAATATATGTAATAGGAGATAATACAGTATACCTAGTGTGGATATAGGAACCCCTTTAATTTGAGCATATGAACTACTATTAACCTTTAGACAATCGCCAACTGGACAAAAAAAGCTGCTTGACAAATGATATATATATAAATAAACAGAAAGTAAAAATCCTAATATGGATATTATTTGAACTAATGTAATTTGGACTCGTTTATTCAATTTTTCTCAGCCTTTCTTAGCATCTCTTGTAACTCAGGTTCTTCAAATCCATTTGATCTTTTCTCAACTTCTCCTTTTTCATTAACTAAATAAAAAACAGGATAAATTTTCAAATTCATTTCTTCACTAATTTTGGAATCAGCTGATATTATAGGAAATTCAAATCCATTCTTTTGCTTAGTTTGAGCGTATTCATTTTTATCGCCTTGACCTATCATAATAAAGTTAGTTTTTGGGTGCTCGTTCTTTAAATTTTTAAGAACTGGATAAGTTTTTTGACATACTTCACAATCCACTTTACCCACCATCAAAACATACTTTTCTCCCTTGAATTTCTCCAAAGAAGTAGTATCACCATTAACTTCTTCCCCTGTAATTAGAGGCATTTCTTCTCCCTCATTTATACCACCAAAATCCACAAACATTTCCAATGCTGCCTTTGGATTAGTTACGGCCCATATACCACCTCCAGCAACTAAAAATAACGTAATTAATAGAATCCATTTTATATATTTCCTCATACCATTACCCCCATATTTTCTTTCTGTAATTGAGCATTATATAATTTTTCATAGGAGCCTTTTAAATTCATTAACTGTTCGTGTGTACCCCTCTCGATCACTTTCCCTTGATCTACAACTAAAATTGTATCCGCACGCAGAACTGTACTTAATCGATGGGCAATTACTATTTTTGTACACTTTAAGCTATCAATATTGTTATAAATTTTCTGCTCCGTTTTACTATCTAAGGCACTGCTTGCTTCATCTAGTAACAATATTTTAGGGTCGTGAACCAAAGCTCTCGCCAAAGCTAAACGCTGTCTTTGACCACCAGATATATTACTACCTTCCTCAGACAATAATGTTTGATACTTCATAGGTAATTTCATAATATCATTATGAATTTCGGCCAATCCTGCTGCACGCATAACCTCTTGTTCACTTAATGTATCATTATGAAAAGTAATGTTATTAAAAATAGATCGATTAAACAAATGAATTTGTTGAGTAACTACACCAATCTGTTTACGGAATTGAGATTTATCTAAATTTATAATATTATGACCGTCAAAAGTTATTTTTCCCTTCGTTGGTTGATAAAGTCCCAAAAGCAGTGAAGCTAAGGTACTTTTTCCAGAACCAGTTGGACCTACAATGGCTACAAATTGGCCAGATTTTATCTCAAGTGACACGTCTTTTATTACTTCAGAGGCATGTGTATTATATTGAAAACTAACATTCTCAAGCTGAATATCCCCTTCTAACGTTGGTGCATCAATAACTTTATGATCGTCTTGTTCTGGAGTCGCCTCAAGAATATCTAAAATACGTCTAAAATATGTCCCCATATAAATCATCTGATTGACCGTAGTAATTAGATTTGTAAGCGGGAGCAAAAAGCTAATTGCAAGTGTGTAAAAAGCAAACATAGAACCTACAGTCATACGTTGTGCTATTACTTCTTGTGATGCCATCCATAACACTAATAATGGAGCAATAAAACGTAAGGTTTGTAATATACTATCTATATATGCCCCAAAAAAACCACGTCTACGTGCCGCTTTCATTTGTTCTTCAAATAAACCTGCCCACTGCTTATAAACTTGAGATTCAACACCTTCAGATTTAACAACTAAAATCCCTCGCAAAACCTCAGCCAAATAACTTGAAGAATGGGTTTGTCTTAAAATTTCCTCTTGAGATAACCTTCGAGTGTAATGATTACTTAGCAACAGTAATAATACTTGTAAAACACCAATTGCGAGAACATACATAGTAAGATATACTGACTGATTAAACATGTAGAAAAGAAATAAGAATACCAACCCTCCATCTAACAGCATAGTTACGGTTCGATTAGACAAGATTTCTCTTACAATTAAATTACTATTTGCTCTTAATATTAAATCTCCACTGGAACGAAGTTGGAAAAAATGAAATGGCAATTTCAATAGTCTTTCAAAGAATCTACTCATTAAATTCCAATCTAAACGGGTTTGTAATTTCACAAGTGTTCTTGCTCTTAATAGTGAGAAAACGAATTGAATTACAGCTAATATTCCTATTGCTATTGCTAATAAATTCATGTAAGCATCATTTCCACCAGGCGTAATGACATTATCAACAATAAATTGCACAAACATTGGAGTAGCAATTGCCAATATTTGTACCCACAGTGAAAATACAACGATTGAACTAACTAACCATGGCTCATTCCATAAGAATCGAAGATACTCTATCCAACTCCCTTTTACTTTTCGCTTTTCTAGATGCTTAGTTGGCTTTAAAGATATGCACATTCCTGAAAGTGCATCCTTTATTTCCTCTAATAAAAGAACTCGTCTCCCTATAGCTGGATCCAGAATAAATACTTTATTCCCTTTAAACTTCTCAACTACAACAAAATGATTACCTTCCCAATGTAAGATTGCTGGTAATTCAATTTCTTTAATATTAGCAATCGATATTCGATGACCAGTAGCCTCTAACCCTAAAGATTCAGCCATTTTTTTTATAATAAGTAAATTGATTCCGTCTCTTCCACCTCCCCAACGATCACGTAATTCCCATAATGTATACTCACTTTTGAAATATGATAAAACCATAGCTAAACAACACAAACCACACTCTGATTGCTCCATTTGTTCTATAAATGGTATCCTTCTTTTCATTTAACCATCCCCATTGGGCTTCCTAATACAAGTACAGGTGGCACTTTTTGAGGAGCAGCTAACCGAAGTAATCCATAGCCGATTCCAGATAGTCCTAACATCAAACTTGGTGTGTCTTCGTTCTGAGGTATCCCGCAGCACCAACCTGTTTGGTTCACCTCACTCAAAACTTGCGTTCCTATCTTAACAGCATTTTTATATAAGTCTGGCTCACCCAAAACTTCAGATGCAACCAATAAAACTTCTAAGTTTCCAAAATCACCATGACATTGACAATGACTACCACCAAAACCATCTCGTAAGGTTGTTGCAACTGCTACTCTTATTTCTTCTTCCATTTTCGTATCATTCCAATGAGGAAGCGTCATTAAACGTCCTAGGGCCACACCTGCTGCACCATGACACCATTGAACAGGATTTACAATTCCAAGACTTTTTCTTTCTTCTCTATAACGTAAATCTGACCAATTTCCTTCATCCGGCATAAACATCGTTCTTTCATACGCAATTGCATGCTTACTATAGTTTAAAAATTTCTCATCTTTTGTAATGGTATACAATTCCGCTAACGCCCACGCCATTCCAGCTGTACCATGCGATAAACCTACTAGTGCAGTATCTGGATCAAGATGAGAAGTCCATCCATAGCCTTCTCGTTGCTGTTTAGCATTTTTAATTAAGTGTTCTCCACATTGAATTGCTATTTCAATTGTTTTTTTAGATTTAGTCAATTCATATAGTCTTAATGCAACGATAAGTGTCCCCGTAACACCACCAATTAAATCATAAGCTTGATCTTTTTCGATCCACTTTTCACATTCTGAAAGTGCAATTAGTGCCTTCTGTAAATATGTATCATCATCCCACAATACTGCTAAATGACTGAAAACATATGCAACTGATGCATATCCATTAAATGCTGACAACGAGCCTAGACCATCATATTTCTTTAAGAAATCAAGCGCTGATTGTACGGCTGATTTAGCAACTTGTGTGTACTTTTCATTTTTTGATATTTCACCTAAATAAGCATAAAACATAGCAACACCAAGAACCCCATCATATAGTGATGCATCTAAAGGCGTAAATAGCCATCGGTCATTAAGAGAAGCACCAATTCCAATCCAGTTAACATCTTCTAATTTATCTCCCCAAAACGCTGATTCTAATAATCTATCCCCAATATCAATCGCTTGTTGTATAAATTGCTTTGATGTAGCCATATTTAGTAAGTTATGATTAGAAAAATCGTTACGATATTCTTTCAAATCCCAGCGTTTCAACATTGTTGTCATTGAAATGCGAATATACCTCATTTGTTTTTGACAATCTTCACCAGCAAGCATTTTAATTCTATTTAAAGTATTTTCAAGAGCAGACTGTTTATAAAACTCTTTAACTTCTTTTCCTCTACTATCCCAAACTGAAGTAGAATTCACGTTACTTTGAAAATATGGTACATCTCCTAATAGTAGATCATGTGTTTCAGAAGAGATAAGTGGTACAATATCTTCATTTAATTCTGCCACGCGCCATAAATAATCAAACAATCGAACACGATTTAATCCATCTTGAAGATTTTCTGGATGTATAGCTCCCTCCAACATAATTGAATACGATTGGGTATGGCGCATTAAGGCACGAACATTGTCATTTTCAAAAGACATAATTGGCCCTTCACTCACTAACAATTCTTGTCGATTATTTAAAAATATATTGTATACGTCCTCAAAACCACGAACAATATTATCTACATATTTTTCAGGAGACACTTCTTTACCAGCATACATTGGGCGATTTTTGGCACCTTTAGAAAAGCCAATCCCTTTAATCAGTCTCATTTTATCGGTTCCGCTATTTTCAAATTCATATTTCGCCCTAGGTAAACGTTGACCACCATGTCCTCCAATACCGCTCAATTCTATAGAACGAAACGATCCGGATTTAAAAAGAGAAGCAGGTAAAAGGGCTGTTCGTAATACCGACTGTGACAGTTCATTAGATGCTTTTTGCAGAGCTGTAAATGCCTCATCCCCCACTGGATTAAAGTTTTGAAATAGCGATTCTAAATCTATAAACTGTGGATGCTCTCCTGATGCTATGATATTTTCCATATGCATATCCGTTGCATGTAGTATGTGAAAAATTGCTATATATCCGCCTAATATTTCGTAAAATTTCTCAACCTCTTTTAATGAATTACATTCTTTGGCCTCAACAAACTCTTGCCATCCATATTCTCCATAATTTAATACATTTAAGATTTTAAACTGAGGTTTAGCACCTTTATTATTTAACCAATTAAGCAATCCATTAAAATGAATATCAATACTCATTGATCTCGGTTTATACACTAATCGACTATCACTTGAAAATTCTAAAATAAAAACACTTCGTCCATTTTTATGTAAATCGCCTATACCAGTCTTAATATTAACTAATTTAGAAAAATTGCCTGAGAAAGATTCATGAATATGGTCATAGTCATGTAAAAAACGCTCTAGCGCTTCAAAAATTGCAATTTTCCATCTTTCAGCTGTTTGTACCATCAGACGAGCTAATACCGGATACTTCAATAAAATTTTATAAATATCTTCTTTTCTTGTTATATAATTTTCTACAAAATACTCAAAACGTTCTTCAGATGTTTCTCCATGTAACTTTTTTTCTATGCGTGCTAGGTTTAATTCATATACTAGAACTCTTCCTGCCAACATTATTAAATTTCTACAAACAGCATTTAATATATTACACTGAATAGCCACTTTATCTACTTTAGATGTATAGCTCTCTTCAATCTGCTCAAAACTCTTGGAAACCTCTGTCTTTGTCCACTCTAGAAACGGACGGACAAAGTCTAAAAACATATGATTATTTAATTGATTAGAATCTAGGTCATTGTCATCTACCTCTATATATTTATTTGAAAATATTTCTTCCAGTATTTTCATCCAGCTCTCTTCTTTTAAAACATTTGGATTCTCTTTCATCATAATAATTTTTTGAAAAGAGTTCTCATCTAATCCATCATTCTCTAGCCTGTTCGAAATAAACTTTTTTGGTATACCTGTTTTTTTACACCAATCTTCTATGTAACTGCTTGCCGCTCCATTTATTCCCTCTTTCAAATCCCCTAATATACTAGTACGTTCATGTAAATATAAACCACGACTCCAATGCGATAACTCTTTAGATAATAATTGTTTTGACATTACTTTTTTCTCCCATCGCTAATAATTGGTTAATTTTTAATCATCTATCTATTAAAATGAATCCTTTATAATTATCATTTTTAAATTTTTTACATATGTGTAATATTGTTGAATCAAACTTCTCATAATTAAAGACAAGGATATATTTAACTACCCTTGTCTTTAAGTTCACCACATTTAATCAAACTAACAACATACAAA
>NZ_QOZX01000051.1:0-51707 GCF_008368895.1 Bacillus sp. BB081 | reverse complement strand
ATAAGAAGTGTGATAACCATTTTTGTACTTTTTGAACGAATGTTTTCTCGCCTTATCAAAATCTTTTGAAGCCTGTTTAGGAACTTGTGCGTTGATGTCATTTAACCACTCATATCTCTTTCGCTTCTTGATCTTTGTAAATCGTTTCTGTAAAGCTAACTGTGAAACAGATTTTCCAAATAGCTTATAATATCTATCACTCATTCTTTTACAATAGTTATAAGCGAATCTTGCAGCACCGGCATGGTTTCTAAGCACTTGTTCTTGTTCAGGCGTTGGAATCAGTCTGACTTTCTTCGCTAATATCATCAGAATTTAACTCCTTTACTGTGCAATTATTCTGGCACTCACCCTTCAGATAATGAAAGGTTTGTTCTTCTGAATCGTAGCGTGTTCCACCAGCATTCTCTTAAGACTACTAGGATACAAACCTGTTAATTCCGATACTTGACTAACTCGTGAAAATTTCATTATTATTCCTACCTTATTGAATCCACCATAGCACATACGTTCGATAGATTCAATGAGGTTTGATAGATTTAATTAACTTTAGTTATAATTGATTAAATAAATCGTAACAGTTAGTTACCCTTCCCCCAGGTAAAGACCAATTGAGATTAGCAACTTTTTGCTTTACTAGCAATACTTTTTCATCTTCAATTAAAATTCCCGTAACACGAACTTGCATTACATTTTCCATATGTAATCCCCTCTTCCCATTATATTTACAAATTAATCCTTCCACAAAAAGAACATATGTTTTATAATTAAAGAAAATTATGGAAGAAAGAAGTTGTTACATCTATGCGTCCACCCTTAACAAAATCTATATCACTTGAAGATTTCCAAAACTATTATTGGTTAAAAGCAGAACTCCAAACATTTTGTCGTGAGCATGGTTTGCCAGCTAGTGGCTCTAAGATTGAAATAACCGAGCGTATCTCACATTATTTACATACTGGTAAAATATTAAAAAACAGCTCTCGTCAAAAGGCGAGTAAAGCTTCCCTCTCTTATAAAGACCTTTCTCTTCAAACGATTATTACTAACAATCACCGCTGCAGCGAAGATGTTCGTGCTTTTTTCAAAGAAAAAATCGGAGCAAACTTTCGCTTTACAGTAGCACTTCAAAAGTTTTTTAAAGAGAATGTCGGAAAAACATATGAAGACGCGATAACGTTTTGGTATGAAGAAAACGAACAAAAAAAAGACCCTACTTATAAAACAACTATTAGCGCGCAGTTTGAATACAATCGTTTTACTCGCGATTTTTTCGAAGATCCAAATAATAAAGGAAAATCAAAAGCTGATGCTATCGCTGCTTGGAATGAAATCAAAGCAAAGCCTGGTAGTAATGCTTATGTTCCTCAAAAAGTAGAAAACTAGTTCCTTGCTAGTCTTCTACTTTCTCAAATATTAGCGCAAGCCCTATTCCACCACCAATTCCTAACGTCGCAATTCCATATTTCATATGCTCTCTTTGTGCTTGATAAAACAAACGTGTCACAAGCATAGCTCCAGATGCACCGTACGGATGACCGAGCGCAATTGCACCACCATTTACATTTAATTTTTCGAAAGGAATTTGTAACTCCTTTGCACAAGCAACAACCTTTGAAGCAAATGCTTCATTTATTTCAAAATAATCGATGTCCTCTACTTTCATATTCATTTCGTTTAATAATTTATTCACCGCAAATATCGGACCCGTCCCGGGAAGATTTGGATCCACTCCAACTACAGCACTACGAACGAAACGAAGAACAGGCTTGTATCCTAATTTTCGGGCTTGCCCCTCTTCCATTACAAGAACAGCACATGCTCCGTCATTTACACCGCACGAATTACCTGCCGTTACTGTACCATTTTGTAAAAATGCGGGCTTAGTTCTTTTAATCATTCTTTCATATTTCATTTCTCGTTTTATAGCCTCATCTAAAGATCCATTAAAAGAAAGTATTTCATCTTGTAAATATCCATTTTCTAATGCTTGCAGTGTCCGTTTATAACTAAGGCAAGCATACTCGTCTTGCATTTCTCGCGTTATATTATAACGCTCTGCAACATATTCAGCCGCCACTCCCATATTAGGATCACCAATTGTTTCTGGTGAAAATCGCGCTCTATTTTGAAAAGGTGATGTACTTGCACTCTCTACTCCTCCTGCAATATAACAATTACCTGCGCCGCCTTGAATGAAATGACATGCGGTGCGAATCGCTTCCAATCCGGCACCACATTGCCGATCAATCGTTACACCAGGAATATGATAACCAAGTCCTGCCGCTAAAGCAGATAATCTTGCAACATTCCCTCCTGGCCCCACAATATTCCCTAATATGACATCGTCTATTTCTCTCTCAATTCCTTTACTTAAAAACGTAAGAAGCGGCGTTACTAATCGCTGAACTTCATAATCTTTCAACATCCCATTTTTCTTACCAATAGGTGTCCTTTTTGCTTCTACAATAACCGCTCTATTCATATATCTTCTCCTGGTTTTCAATCATATTTTTTGCTGCAATACGAGCGATTTTTCCGCTATCTGTATACGGTATTTCATCTACAAAATGCCATTCTTTCGGTATTTTAAACGAGGACAATCGTTGTAAGCAAAAACTTTTTAATTGTTGCCTCGTAGCACTTCCTTTTACGATGGCGACAGGTTTTTCACCCCAGTAACTATCTTTCACACCAATTACAACTATTTCATCAACAGCTGGGTGTTCATGTAATACACTTTCTATTTCTTCTGGAAAAATATTAATTCCTCCAAATAAAATCATGTTCTTCTCTCTACCCACTATGTATATAAAGCCTTCTTCATCTTCATAACCTACATCTCGCACTGTCATCCAGCCATCCGTAGTCAACTCTGGAACTAAAACCTTATCCAATATGTAGCCCATAAAAAACTGATCACTTTTCACATAAACAGTTCCTATCTCGCCTTTCTGTACTCCTTCTCCTGCTTCGTTACATATTCGAACTTGAACATTGTGACAAGGTTTTCCTACTGAATTTGGCCTTCTATCGCTCTCTTCATCAACAAGTGCTGTTACAAAACTTAGTTCCGATGCACCGTAAAATTCATATTTTTGCGCATAAGGAAATACACTCTTTATTTTTTCTTTCGCTTCAGCTTCCCATTTCGCTCCTGACGAAATAATTTTCATTTTATTTTCTATCACTCTATTTTCTTTATATAAAGATTCTAGCATTGTCGGAACTGTATACATGACCGAAATATGTTCCGTTTCTAACTTATCCAGTACTTGATCTGGAATAAACTTTTTCATTATATGCACCGTTTGCCCTACATATAATGCACTTATTGCACCGTATAAAAAAAGAGAATGAACGAGCGTCCCAGCTATTAAAATAGAATCTTCTTTTTTCATATGAAAGTCGTGTATATTGCAATCAAAACTATGAACCCACGATTGTTGTGCACGTAAAAATGCTTTTGCCTTCCCAGTCGATCCTGATGTAAATCCCATATAAAACGGAGCATGTTGTACATCTTTTACAGGGGCATATGCAGGCAGAGAGTTCTCTATTATTCTTTTCCACTCATCAATTTCAATTACGCTTCCTTCTTCATCCGGTAGATCCTTTACCTTATATCGCTCTGTCACAATCATAGCCGGGTTACTGATCGCAATTCTTTCTTTGAGCTCATCCTGTTTCCACTTTATATCTAACGGCACACAAACCCATCCGGCCATAGCAGCACCAGCAAATAGTTGTAAAAACTCCATACTATTTTCTAATACAATTGCTATTGTTTTATTCTGCGATTCTTTTTCATTCAACCAGTTTGCTACTTTACATACTGACTCAAACCATTCTTTAAATGTTAATACTCGATCATTTTCCTTTATTGCTATTTTATTTGTTTGTAAAGAGGCATACTTTTTATATTCTTTTGTAATCCCCATTTGAGACGTCCTTTCTTTACAAAATAATAAAAAGAAACACGCAATGAACGTGTTTCTTCTCTTTCTTATCCCGCATTTGTATATTTCCCACTCTTGAGAGCAGGCGTAATAATATGTTTCAATGAACGATGTAATTTCGTTACAAGAATTGCCGCTATAATCGCTTTTATGCAATCACCTGGTAAAAATACGGCACTTACTTTCATCGTCTGCCATATAGAAACATCCATAAAGAAAGCTTGTACAATAATACCAAATACATAAACTACGAAAATACCACCAATTATATTAATACATAATACCTTTATTATAGAAACTTCACGTAAACGCTCAATTAAATAACCAATGACAAACGCTCCAACGATATAACCAAGTAAATATCCTGCACTTGGCCCAACAAATACGCCTGGACCACCGCGTCCACCAGCAAGTAATGGTGCTCCAACTCCAACTATAAGTAAGAAAATAAGCTGACTTAACGCACCAAGACGTGATCCTAACAATCCACCAGCAAGCATAACACCGAGTGATTGTAATGTAATTGGAACTGGTGTAATAGCAAGAGCAATTGGAGGTATTAACCCTAACACTCCCATAATAGAACTAAATAAAGCGACGAAAACTAAGTTTTTTGTATTCATATTTGCTTCTCCTATTTGTAAACTTAAAATGATTTTTAGATAACATATTATAGGAGTTATATTATCTTTCTATTTAGTCTTTGTCAACTTATTTTAAATGTAGGTTTACAAATATTTTTTCAATTATTTCTCTTTATGCAAATGCTCAAGTTCTTTCCGAAGCGCCTGTTTTAAAAACTTCCCAACAGATGTTTTCGGTATTTCTTCCATAAATATAATATCGTCTGGTAACCACCACTTCGCAAACTGTGGTTTTAAAAACTCATATATTTCTTCTTTTGTTACTGTACTATTTTTCTTTTGAACGACGCAGGCAATTGGTCGCTCTTGCCACTGCGGATGAGGAACGGCAACGACAGCTGCTTCAAATATAGCATCATGTGCCATTAATGCATTTTCAAGGTCAACTGAAGAAATCCACTCACCTCCGCTTTTAATAACATCTTTCGTACGGTCAACAATTTTCACGCAGCCTTCCTCGTCAACCGTAACGACATCTCCTGTATATAACCAACCGTCTCGGAATCCTTCGACAGTACGGTCATCGTTATAATAGCTTTCAGCGATCCAAGGTGCTCGTAAACATAACTCTCCCATCTCAGTACCATCCCACTTCACTTCACCGTTTGTACCGACTACTTTCATCTCTACACCAGGGACAAGATATCCTTGTTTTGAGCGGATTTCTAATTGCTCTTCATATGATAATTCTGTTTCATAACTTTTTAAACGTGCAAGTGTTACGAGTGGGCTTGTTTCAGTCATACCATATGCATGTACGAAAGGAACATTATATTTTTGCTCAAATGCTTTAATAACGCTTTTCGGTGCAGCAGCACCACCGCATAATATTCTCGTTATACTAGATAAATCGTAACTATTATTTTCTAATTCTTGTAATACACCGAGCCAAATTGTCGGCACACCTGCTGCTATCGTTACTTTTTCAGCTTGAATCATCTCTAATAAAATTTTTGGAGTAAACATTGGTCCTGGCAGAACTTGTTTAGTTCCAAACCAAGTAGCTGCAAAAGGAAGCCCCCAAGCGTTCACATGGAACATTGGTACAATTGCCATCGCCGCATCACTTTCCGATAAAGCAGCTGTATCCGCTAAACCGAGTGCCATACAATGCAATACAGTACTACGATGCGTATATACAACACCTTTTGGGTTTCCTGTAGTCGCTGACGTATAACACATACCAGCAGGTGTATTTTCATCAATATCTTTTACAAATTGGAAAGTTGGATCGCCTTCTTCTAATAGCTTTTCATAATGATATACAGGTTCTAGCGTAGTATTGGGAAGTTCATCTTTATCAGTCATAATAATGTAGGCTTGTACAGTTGATAATTGCGATTGAATATTTTCAACGAGTGGTACGAGATCTTCATCTATAAGTAGAATGCGATCTTCTGCGTGCTGAATAATGTATGAAATATGTTGAGGAGATAAACGAATATTAATTGTGTGCAAAACAGAAGCAATACCAGGAATAGCAAAATATGCTTCCACATGTCGATGATGATTCCACGCTAACGTTCCTATACGCTCGCCTTCTTTAATTCCTAATTTTTTTAACGCACTAGAAAGCCTTCTCGTCCTTTCACCTAACTGCTTATACGTTAACGTCGTAACTGTGTCATGTGTCCGTGAAACAATTTCTTTCTTTGAAAACAGTTTTTCTGCTCTTTCCATCATAGAACTAATTGTTAGCGGTACATTCATCATCATATTGGTTATATCCCCCTTTAAAGCGTTTTCATTTTTTGTTTATTATAACAGACTTCTACAAATAATCACGACATTTTTCTGTATTTTCTGAATTATTTCTTTGGAAATAATTCAGAAAATACTAAGAGAAGATATACTAAAATTCTTTCTTACGATATATAAATAACGAAATAAAAAAAGAAAAGATATATATGGTAACGCCAAATATCGTATATAGAATGGAAACGTATAAAGATGAATTTAAATTTGATATTGGAAATTGTTCTATTAGATAGCCAATTACACTTTGTAATCCAAAATAAGTAACAAGTCCCCCGCATGCGCCTCCAATTGTAATGGCATCAGATTTTTCTGCTCCAAAAACATAGAGGAGTGGATATGCTATTGCTCCGGCATTAAGAATGATGAAAGTCCCTAAAGAAACACTCTTAAATATACTACCATCAATTGGTGTATCTGAAACTAAACCATGTACATAAAATATGCCATATGATAATAAAGTACCTATAATTACAACTAAAAAATAGAAAAGATAGTGACTTTGTACAATATTATTTCTAGTAACCGGTAAAGTAAGTACATACTTTTCATAACCTGATTTACTCTCATATTTAATAACTTCAAGTGCAGGAATCGCAGCAAATAAGATAATGAACGTAGCAATTAAACGGTACATTGAAGCATTACCAAAATAAAAAACAAATCCCGCTCCTAATATCGCTATTCCCATGAACATAAAGAAAGTTCGATACACTAGATAATAGTTTGTCAATAATAAACCTTTCATTTATTTTTCACTCCTCGTTAATAAAACACTTATTTCTTCTATTGAAATGGTTCTATGAGCAATCCCATTTGGTAGTTTATGCACATCTGATACAAGTACATTGAAATAAGAACCATTATTCCTTTTCACCACAACTATATCTTTGTTGATTAAAGTTAGTTGTTCCTCATTAACATCTACAATGGCATAATTGTCCAAAACCTTATCCTTTTCTTCATTCAATAATATTTCTCCATCTTTTATAACGATAAGGTGGCTAGCGATTTTTTCTACATCACTCATAATATGAGAAGAAAGTAATATACCACCATTACTTTTACTCACAAAACTTTTTAATTCCTCTAACACCTCCTCCCTAGATGAAGGATCAAGACCTCCTGTCGCTTCATCTAGAATTAATAATTTTGCATTATGCGACAATGCAACAGCTATAGATAGTTTCATCGACATTCCACGGGAAAATCTACCTACTTTTTCATTAGTAGGTAAAGAGAAAGAATGAACTAATCGGTAAAAATTTTCTCTATCCCAAGATTCAAACATCTTTTCAAAAACCTTATTTAGTTGTTTTATTGTAAGATGAGCCGGTAGATTCATAGCATCAAATACGACTCCAATCTTCCTCTTATTCTTGGCATTTTTATTTATATTTTCTTCACCAAATATTTTTACTGTACCGCTATCTTTAGAAATTAATTCTAGTACTGTTTTAAATGTTGTTGATTTACCTGCCCCATTGTTACCAATGAATCCCACAATTGACCCTGATGGCACATTGAATGTAATATTTTTTAAAACAACTTTGTTTCCAAATGATTTACTTAAATTTCTAATTTCTAGAACGTTTGACATCATTTCACTCCTATCTTAGCTTTTAATAAAAATAGGTTTTCTACTATTTAAAAATTATCCACTTTGTCTCTCACTTTCTTTTTTAGTTTAAAAATAATACCATTGCTATATTCTTTATTCTCTACTAAAATTCGATATATCTCCCACACTCCTACAACACGAACAAAAAGATAGACTCCAATCGCAATAAGTACAACACAGTACGGATAGTACTGCACTAATTCTCCTGAAGTGATATGCTTTTTCTCAAACAAAAACGGGATTGCGCCTGCTGCTATAAAACAAAATCCAACAATCATCACTGCAGCATACTTCTTCTTAATAATCGCATATCTTTTTGTCAATTTTTTTAGAAAGTTTTGATCAAATAGTAGTTCTTCCTTTTTCAATACATTGTATCGACTCTCTTCTATCGTTACAGGTACCATCATTGCTCCAATTCCAAGGACAGCAATGATAATGACAAGGAATGTCGACATTGTTGCATTTTCTTTAAATAATAAATACGGTATTGTCGATAAAATGAGCAAACTAAATCCTAACGCAATATATTTAGAAATTTTTTGCCCATACACTATATACCCTTCTGCCATTTCCTGACTTACATAATAGCCCTCCATATTTTCATTACTTTGCTCAGCAGTTTCTTTTAATAAATAGTCGAGTGATACTTCAAATACATTTCCAATCATTATTAACTTTTCAGTTTCAGGAAATCCTTGACCGTTTTCCCATTTACTAACTGCTTGCCTTGTTGTGTTTAATTTTTCAGCTAACGCTTCTTGAGAAAGACCCTTTTCCTTTCTTAATTTAAAAAGCTTTTCACCAAATCCCATATGTGTGTCCCCCTTTGTTTTCTTACCTAAATTGTATGTAAACATTGCCCTTATCTCTATCTTCCTGTGGTTGCACTTTGTCAACTTACAGTTGCGATTGTGTTATATAGCGGTTTTCTATACGATTTAGCTAGTTTTCTTCTATGATTATGGCGTTAATAAAATACCCTCTCCCAATAACCAATTATAACAATTAAAGGTAATTACTGTTACAAAAAAACAAAAACTCCCTTATTCATTTAAAGGAGTTTTCGATATGAAGTATTCCAATAAGGGTTAATTTGTCTTCCCCATATTGATTCACAATTTCTTCTATACATTTTTGTATGTCGTGCAACGATTAATAAGCATCCCACACAGTATATGTTGCCATCTCTTTATATAAGGACATACCCATATATATATATGTAAAATATTACTCCTCTAACTTCCCTAATAAAAACACTTTTCCATAATCATAACGGCTTCTGCTTAAACTTTTCATAATGTCGTACTTTTAATAAAAGGACATTCCCGCAATCTGTACAAATATAAGCATCTACTGGTGAAGATGTAAACATCGTCTCCTTTTTCCGTATTTGTGCATATCCGACAAACTCACCTTCTCCTATATTTTGAGAACCACAATTAGAGCATGTCTGCACGTCTTTCTGTTTCATGAGAGCACCACCTTTAATCTGTTTCCACTCCCTTCGACAGTTCACTTCCATTTCCCTTCCAAAAAACCTCTTATTCTCTTACATTTCAACAGGAATCTCATAACATACATCGTATATATACTATGAAATATATTTATTAACGGAGGAATTTTATGAGTACTATTATGACGCTCAATACAGCACAAGAAATTGAAAGCGCAGAAATACATATGCTTTCTTCTAGATTAAAGGCACTACAAGCAATAAACGGAAATCCAATGCAAGTACAAATGAAAAAGTTCGGGAGTGCCACTGCCTTTTCATCAAAAATAATTGTTGGTCCTGCTTTTAACACAGTAAAAGGCGTTACCTTTACAAATACAGATGAGATAGATGAAATTATCTCTTATTATCAATCGCTACAAATCCCTTGTCGTTTTGAAATTACACCCGTTCAAGGTACAGCTGAATTATTTCAATACTTGTCTGAAAAAGGATTTTACCAATCCAGCTTCCATACCGCTTTATATAGTATACCGAGAGAAGATCCATCCCTACTTCCTTCTAACATTTCAGTACGCCAACTAAAAGAAAATGAATTTCATATTTTTGCAGACATATATGTACGTGGATTTAACATGCCGTCCTTTACAAAAGATGGCGTGCGCCAAAATAACGAAATTCTCTACAATAAACCTGGCTGGCATTTTTTCATAGCCGAAGTTCAAAATACTCCTGCAGGCATTGGTGTCCTGTATATAAATAATGGGATTGCTTCATTAGCTGCTTCTGCTACTTTGCCAGAGTTTCAGCGTAAAGGCTGTCATACTGCATTAATTCAAAAACGAATAGAAAAAGCTATAGCGACAAACTGTCATTTAATAGTTGGACAAGCTCGCTTTGGTAGTGGCAGTCAAAATAATATGGAACGTGCCCATATGAAAATTGCTTATACAAAATCAATATGGACTGCAAAAGACATGTAATTTACATGCTTTCTCTTCTCATTACAATTTTATACATTTCATGACAATTCCTTTTTTATCCTATTAATCATTTGAATATTCAAACTAGATTTGTTACGCTATTACTAGATACATCGTTCAACTTGCAATATGAAAAGAGAATTCTAATCAAACTACAAGGAGGAGAAATGTATGACTAAACATGATCATGGTTTAAAAGAAAAAGTAGAAGGTGCTATTGATAAGGTAAAGGGTGAAGTAAAAGAAGTTGTCGGGAAAGTAACTGACAATAAGAAATTACAAGCTGAAGGAAAATGGGATAAGGTAAAAGGCACTGCTAAAGATACGGTTGGTAATGTGAAAGAAAAAGTACATGAATATAAAGAGCATAAAGAGAATAAATAAAAAAGAACTAGGATGTATGGTTGTGCCAGTAGTAAGTTACTAGATTTGAGAAAAGAGAATTTGTATTTTATATTTACCTATAAAATCATTTTAAAACGACAAAAGATGCCTCAAGGCATCTTTTTGTCTATAAACAACTATTTTACATCCTACTTTGTGAAATTTAGTTTTAGGTCACCTGTATACGGTTCATGCTCAACAAAGATTTTTATATCTTTTCCATTCTCATCCCCCTTAAAAACACCCATTTCTGTTAAAGATAAAATTTCCTTTATATAGCTTGTTGAATCTTCACTTACGTCACCGTATGGGTTTTGATAATTTTTGTTTTCTTCCATATTAAAATAACGATACATTAAAGCTGCAACTTGTTCGCGTGTTACGTTATCTCCAAAACCAAACCTTCCATCATCATAGCCAAAAATGATTTTCTCACCTGTTAATTGCTGAATCGCCTCATATGCCCAGTGCCCCTTTGGAACATCTTTGAATACACCAGTATGATTCGTTTTTGGTGTAACCTCTTCTGCTTTCACCTCTCCATTCGTTTCACTTAATAGACTTCCACCTAAAACTGCTGATATGATACATGTTTTTAAAATTGTTTTATTCATAGCTTCCCAATCCCTTCCTTCATTTAACAAAGAATTACACCACTTATCTTCCAAAAGAAGATTCTATGTGAGCAATTCATGTTTTAAATTTTGATTACAGCTAATTGGATACAAATTTTCAATTCCCCAACTTTGATATACAGTGTTACACCCCCAAAGTTCTTTTTCGTAGTATCCATATCTGCTATATATATGAACTATAAATTGCCCATAAATAAATTATTAAAAAAAAGATAAAATTAAGATAATATATTTTTGATCTCAATCTTTTTATAAAAAAAAGTTATTCTAGCATTCCTTTTGGCAAAAAGATGGTTTGAAATTATATGTTCATTCCATTTTTTTGTTTATGTTATTATGATAAAAGAAAGAATATTTCGAAATAAAAAACCGGAATTTGGGCAGAAATGAGGAAAAGAAATTGAATATTGAGCAACAATTATATGATGTGGTGAAACATTTAATTGAACAAAGATATCCAAATGATTGGGGTGGAGCCGCAGCGATTCGTGTAGAAGATGGAACAATTTATACAAGTGTTGCTCCGGGCGTAATAAATGCTTCAACAGAACTTTGTATGGAAACAGGTGCAATTTTAGAAGCTCATAAATTTCAAAAGAAAGTTACACACTCTATTTGTCTTGCTAGAGAAAATGAGCATTCTGAATTAAAGGTACTCTCGCCTTGCGGTGTATGCCAAGAACGTTTATTTTATTGGGGACCAGAAGTACAGTGTGCGATTACAAATGCTAAACAAGATATTATTTTTAAACCTTTAAAAGAGTTGCAACCATATCATTGGACAGAAGCATATCATGATGAAATGGCAAAAGAATGGAGTACGAGATAGGGGGCTAAGTTTAATTATTTGCCTGCTGAAAACGAAACAACTTCACGGCCTTTTCCAAACAGAACATCGGAAAAAGCCGTGACATAATACTTATTTTATAATTGACGGAATACGGCCAAAATGGCTCTTTTTACTTCCCTTCACTCTTCTCTAACACATACAAATCTTCTTCAATATTAGATAGTTTCTCTGTTACAAGCTTTCTAGCATCTCCAATTGCTTGATTGTATGCAAATGGTCCTACTAATTTAATCATTTCTTCTATTAATCGCTCTGCTTGGAAACGTCCAATTTCATCTAAATCTTCTTCAACGAAAAATTGCTGAATTTGTGCTACAAGCTCTTCTTTTTTATCATTTGGTATTTTTATATTCATCATCATTTGTTACTCCTCTATATTTAAGTTAGTCCGTTTCTTAACTCTACCATAGAAAAACGCTTTCCAGGACAACTTTTTGTAACGCCTTCTAGCTCCCTATGACCGAGTATATTTTCTTTCTTTATAGCAAACTGCTTCATAAACATTTTACATAAAGAATACAATGCATTCATTTGTGCAGAAGTTGGATCATATTTATCAAAATTACCCGTCATACATATTCCAATTGTATCTCTATTATTATCTTTCGCATGTGCTCCAATATGTAAACCTCGCCCTTCGACTACAGTTCCATCTTCTTCAATAAAATAATTGTAACCGATCCCGCTCCACCCTCTTACTTTTTGATGAAATTCATGTGTTTTATACACATCCCATCCATCTTCGGATGTATGGTGGATAATCAGTTTATTAACTTTCTCTAAAGGAACTAATTCATCTTGAAATGTTAATTTAATACATTTAATTTCCATTCGAACGTCCTCCCCTTACAAATCAATGATCATAATTGTTTTATCATCTGGTCTTATTCTCTTTTCCCCTTCTAGCTCTTCAATAATTGCTACATATTCACTTATACTATTCTTTCTTATATATGCAACAGTTTGTTCAAGTGGCCAATCTGGGTGGAATACTCCGTCTGAACAAATAAAAATCCCGCTCACTTCATCTATATGTAGTTCACCATGTTGTAAATAATGTATCGCTTCTTTCATTCCATTTGCAACGGAATATCCGCCCTGCATATTTGCAAGATAACGATTGTATTTTAACTGTTCTTGCACATCTTGAAAAACATGTTCTTCTGGTACAGATAACCCTTTTTTACGATCTTCTTCTCTCTTCTTTTTTGCTCGTTTACTAATTCCTTCAACCGTGTCTTGCGTTAATACTTGCATCGTTCCATTTTGAAGTATTGCAACAATCATACAGTCTCCTAACTGTGCGTATTCAATTTTCTCACCATTTATTTGAACTGCCGCAATACATGTACACCACAAATGCTCTTTCTTTCTCGTGTCTACTTCATATTCTAACATTTTGCTTTGCAATGCTTCATTTGCTTCTGCAACGGCAACTTTTAAACTATGAGTTTCTCGTAATGAGGTAAAATAACTTGCAAATAAATGCGAAGCGATGTATGCTCCATTATGTCCCTTTTCATCACGAAACGGGACGAGCGGTGTTGCACCATCACATACACCATACATCTTTTTTTCTTCATTACAAAAATAAGAATCCTCACATTCTTGCTTCAACGGGCTTTTCTGTTGATACGTTTTTATCCTCATATCTGTATCCCCTTTCAAATGAAAAAATACTCGAATTCTTTTGATTAATCTAATTTTCCGAAATAAACTGTTTTTACCCAAAACTTTCAATATCATATATAATCTTGAAATAATATGAATTTTTTAGTGAAGGACGGGAAAGAGATGGTCAGATTTCTTGGTGTTATTATCGGTTCTATTATTATTGCGATTGCATTTAATCTTTTCCTTATCCCCCACAAAATTTTAAGTAGTGGAATTGGCGGAATTGCTATTATTTTAGGGATTGTAACTCCTGTAAACACAGGTATTATTAACTTTGTATTAAACTTACCTATCCTTATTTTAGGATACATAGGTCTTGGAAAAAAAGTGATTTTTAACACTGTTATCTCTGTTATTGTATTATCTGTTGCATTATACTACGTTCCAGTAAAAGTCGTAGCAACAGACCCACTTTTATCATCTATCTTTGGTGGTGTCATTGCCGGATCTGGTATCGGCCTTGTTTTTAACTGTAATGGATCAACTGGTGGATTTGATATTATCGGTATGCTATTGTCTCGAAAAAGAGACATTAAACTTGGTGGATTCCTTATTATTTTAAATGCAGTCGTTGTAATAATTGCAGGATTCTTCTTCACTTGGGATGTTGCTCTTACAAGCTTACTTTCAATTTATGTAACTGGTAAAGTGATCGATGCTATTCATACGAAACATCGAAAGGTTACACTTATGATTGTAACAAATGAAGCAGAAAAAATGAAAAAACAACTCCTTTCAACTGTTGTACGTGGAATTACATTACTTGATGGCGAAGGTGCTTATTCCAGCGAAAAAAAACGTGTACTTATGACCGTCGTTTCTCGTGAAGAATTAGCAAGTATGAAATTAACAATTTCAGAAATTGACCCTCATGCATTCGTTAACATTACCGAAACTGTGGAAGTATTAGGTTTGTTTAGAAAAGGTTAAAAAACTAGGTGGATTTCCACCTAGTTTTTATTTTCCATAAATTCAATTCGATTTCCGAACGGATCTGACACATAAAATCTAATTACATCTGGCCGTGCATGATCATCTATTACTTCAATACCTTGTTTTATTAATTCTTGTTTAAATTCATCAATTTTTAAAACATAAAAAGCTGGATGCGCCTTTTTAGCTGGGTTGAAGTTTTGCTCAACTCCGATATGAATCTCTTGATTTCCACACTTAAACCAGCACCCACCACGCTTCTTTAATTCCTCTGGCTTCGGTATTTCCTCCATACCAATTTTATTACCGTAAAACTCTCGTGCTTCTTCTTCACACCCTACAGGCGCAGCTACTTGTATATGATCGATCCCTTGAATATAATTTTTCATTTTCTCTCCCCCTCCTCTATCCTAATATTATAAGAAAAACCTACTCCTGTAACTTACAAAAGATTTATAAAGCAATATAAGATCCCCTTATTAACACCTTACACTCACTTTTCCAAAATAAAGAAAACAAAATTTATTATATAACTTCCATTTTTTATAGAAATACACATTACATCTATATTATAGTTATGGATAGACAAATCTTTTTAGATGCTATTTGTACGGAGGAACTATTATGAGTCGTAAAAAATATTCATCAACTCAAAGAAAACGTCATCCGAACATTTCTAGACGTTTGCGAAACCATATACAAGATCGTTCATTAACAGAAATGTACGCATCTCTGTTCAAACACAATCCTGATAGTATTATTTCATTAAATTTAGAGGGAGTTATTCTACATATAAATCCTTCTGCCGAAAAAATATTAGGTTACAATTCTTTAGAATTAGAACAGAAAAATATTACCTCTATTTTAGAAGCTCATATTTCTGAGCAAGTATTACAAAATATAAAGAATACTGGAGCGGATAATCAACAAGAGTATATCTTATCAATTTATCATAAAAATGGATTCTTATTAGACGTCGTGACAAAACTAGTTCCTATTTTTGTCCAAAATCGTCTAACTGGCGTATATGCCATTATGAAGCCTCTTGAAAAATCAGAAAGAATTGAGAATGTGCTAAAAGAAAGTGAGAAGAGGTTACGTACATTAGTGAACTCCATGCCTGCGTTTGTTATATTTAAGGATCATGAAGGACGCTGGCTTGAAGCAAATGACTACGCACTTTCTTGTTTCAATTTCCACCATGTACCTTATCATGGAAAAAAAGATAGTGAACTCATTCAATATAACGAAGCGTACCGAGAAGCTTTTTTACATTGTGAAGAAGTCGACGAACTAGCATGGCAACAAAGACAAATTCTTCATGGCGAGGAATTTATTATTCATAGAGATGATTTCGATCTAATCTTAAGTATATCGAAAGTTCCACTTTATCATTCTGACGGCTCCCGTAAAGGTCTTATCGTAATGGGAAGAGATGTTACCGAGCTAAAAGAAACGGAAAAGTTATTACGAAAATCAGAAAAACTCGCAGTAGTCGGACAACTGACAGCTGGAATTGCCCATGAAATTCGAAATCCACTCACTTCTCTAAAAGGTTTTCTAACATTGCTACTCCCTGAAATAAATGAGGAGCAGAAATGGTATATCGATGTTATGTTAAGTGAGATTTCACAGATGGAATCTATCACAAGTCAATTTATGGCGATGTCTAAACCACAAGTACTATCTATCCAAACTTGTAACATACACACTTTAATTGAAGAAGTAGTTACATTTATTTTACCAACTGCTATTATGCATAGTGTTCATATCATTATGGATCATTTTGATTACAAACATGATATTCAATGTGATGGTAACCAATTAAAACAAGTTTTTATAAATATATTAAAAAATGCGATAGAAGCGATGCCAAATGGCGGAAATATTTACATCCAAACAAAACCATTAGATGATACCTTCATTTTAATACGGATTATCGATGAAGGTTGCGGTATCCCAGAAGATCGTATCTCTCGTCTAGGTGAACCATTTTATAGTTTAAAAGAAAAGGGAACAGGACTAGGATTAATGATGTGTTACAAAATAATTGAAGAACATCATGGTAAATTACACATTTCAAGCGAATTAAATAAAGGTACGATCGTTGATATTCAGCTACCACTTTCTTCGTCTCATCTTGCAATTCAGTCGTAAATAATAAAAGAAGCATCTGCTAATTGTTAGCAGATGCTTCTTTTTTTACTTTTATAATACTGTATTGACATACCATTCTTTTGCTTTTTCTACTTCACCCATCGTTAATTGATGTCCTCTATTTTCCCAATGCATTGTAACAGTAGCGTTTGCATTCTCTAATAGTACCTTCAATTCCTCTGACTCCGCTGATGAACAAATCGGGTCATTTGTCCCAGCAGCGATAAATACTAATTTCCCTGCTAAATTAGGCAATTGTGTTTCTCTTCTAGGTACCATTGGGTGATGAAGGACAGCACCTTTTAATGCATTTTCATAATGGAATAATAAGCTTGCAGCAATGTTTGCTCCATTTGAATAACCGATAGCTACAATGTTATTTCTATCAAATTCATATGTTTTTGCAGCTTCATCTAAAAATTCATTTAATTCCTTCGTACGGAAAATTAAATCCTCTTCATCAAAAATGCCTTCTGCCAATCTACGGAAGAAACGTGGCATGCCATTTTCTAATACATTTCCCCTAACACTTAATACAGATGCTTCCGGATCAATTATTTCTGCAAGTGGTAATAAATCTAATTCATTACCACCTGTACCATGAAGTAATAACAACACTGGTTTTGACGTATCTTTTCCTTTTTGAAAAATATGTTTCATCATAATCCTTTTCCCCTTTCAATCACTTTTCGTCTAAATTTCTCACTTCAAATGGTAAAAGTCTTTGTTCAATTTGTTTTCTATGTGGTTCATATTGCTCCGGTAACTTTAATTCCTCACCCATCGTCTCTAACGATTCGTCATGAGCGAAACCAGGAGGGTCTGTTGCAATTTCAAATAAAATTTCCCCGTGTTCTCTAAAATAAATTGCGTTAAAATAATTTCGATCTTGTACAGGAGTTACGTGATATCCAAAACGAGACACATGCTCTTTCCAGTCTAGTTGATCATCATCGTTAGTCGCTCTCCAAGCAATATGGTGGACTGTACCAACACCCATTTGGCCACGCCCGATTGTCGATAGCCTCAAGTCGATAATATTCCCAATATCAGCAGAAGAACGGAATCGAACGAATTCACCTTCTTCTCCAATTTTCTCAAGACCCATAACATGCTCTAACAATTCAGCTGTTTTTTGAGGTTGTGAAGATAAAAGAACAGCACCGCCAAATCCTTTAATTGCTACTTTTGGCGTAACTTCTCCAAAAGTCCAATTATTTAATTCGCCTTCTTCTCTTTCTACTAATTCTATATGCAAACCATGCGGATCATCAAATTCTAAATACTGCTCTCCAAATCGAGTCATTTTTGTATACGAAATATCGAATTTTTCTAATCTATTTTCCCAAAACTCCATTGCACCCTTTGGTACGACATAAGACGTAATGCCTACTTGGCCGTCACCAATAATTCCTTGACGAGCACCTGCCCATGGGAAAAACGTAATAATTGTTCCAGGCTTTCCTCCTTCATTACCAAAATAAAGGTGGTACGTGCCTGGATCATCAAAATTCACTGTTTGTTTCACTAAACGTAAACCTAACACACCAGCATAAAAATCTACATTTTCTTGTGGGTGTCCTACGATTGCTGTAATATGATGAATTCCCATCGTTTTCTTTTTCATTTTCTCCGCCCCTTTTTATTTCATTTTAAAAACTTTTATACATTAAAATTCATTATTCATTTTGTCCATACTGCAAAGTAAAATCCATCGTTATGATTTTATCTTTACTTCGAGATATAAGCTGTAAAATTACGCATTATCTTCTATATCACTAAATTCATCTCGAATTCGAGATAATTTCCAAAAAAATATTTACTCCATCTGAAATCTTTATTCGGCACATAAATTATCTCGAACTCAATATTTATTATAAGTTACTTACTTTTAGTTGTCAACAAGTACTTATTTTCAATTTAAATCAAAAGAGAGTAAATGCTAGTTAGCATTTACTCTCTTCGCTAATTATTTCATTTCCTCTTCCAGCACTGCTTCCATCTCATTAAATTCACGATGAATTGCTTTAACTGGTTCTTTCGTTAATAAACTTACAACAATGACAGCTAATAAGCTACAGAAGAATCCAGGTACCATTTCATACATTGTCGCTTTTAGACTTGGAATTTGTACCCAAGTAATTACTACTACTGCACCTACAATCATCCCAGCAAGAACGCCCCATTTGTTCGTTCTCTTCCAATATAAACTTAATAAAATAGCGGGTCCGAATGCTGAACCAAATCCTGCCCAAGCGTAACCGACAAGTGTTAAAATTGTATCACTGGGATGATATGCTAAAACAACTGCAATCATAGCTACTACTAATACTGACAGTCTACCGATAAATACAAGTTCTTTATCACTTGCGTCCCGACGGAAAAATGTTTTGTAGAAATCTTCCGTTACTGCACTTGAAATAACAAGTAATTGCGAGGAAATACTACTCATAATCGAAGCCAAAATAGCTGATAATAAAAACCCAGTAATGTATGGGTGGAATAAAATATTTGAGAATGTTACAAAGACCATTTCCGGGTCTTGCAATGTCGCATTATTTTTAGCGTAATAAGCAATACCAATTAGACCAGTAAGCATTGCACCTATAATTGAAATCGTCATCCAACCGATACCGATTCTACGAGAAGTTTTTAAATCTTTAATAGAGGTAATTGCCATAAAGCGGACAATAATATGTGGTTGACCAAAATACCCAAGACCCCATGCTAAAAATGAAATAATCCCAAGAATTGTAGTCCCTTTAAACATATCTAAATGCGATGCATCAACTTGCTTAATCGTATTAAATGTTTCTGTTACACCGCCTACATCTGTAAAAGCAATAATTGGCACTAATACAAGGGCAATAAACATAATACAACCTTGCACAAAGTCGGTCCAACTTACTGCTAAAAAGCCACCGAATAGTGTATAAGCAACAACGACACCGACAGTTACAAACAAACCAATTTTATAATCAAGGTTGAAAGAATTTTCAAACAAACGTCCACCTGAAACTAAACCAGCTGACGCATAAAATGTGAAAAATACTAAAATGACGATAGCGGAGACAAAACGAAGTATTTTCGTACGATCTTTAAACCGATTTTCTAAAAAATCTGGAATCGTAATTGAATCATTTGCCACTTCTGTATACGTTCGCAAACGCGGAGCAAGAATTAAATAGTTTGCATAAGCGCCTATTAATAACCCTATCGCAATCCATACACTAGATAATCCTGTTGCATACATCGCACCAGGTAATCCCATTAGCATCCAACCACTCATGTCAGAAGCACCAGCTGATAAAGCTGTAACTGCTGGACCGAGTCCCCTTCCGCCTAACATATAATCTGATAAATCGGATGTCTTCTTATAAGACCAATAACCGATATACAACATGCCTGCCATATAAATAGCAAGCGAAACCATAATCTCAATCTTCACCAAATCTCTCCCTTAGTTACATAAGCCATTCAAAATTTCGAAAAATGACTTTTTCTATTTTCTTGTTTTCGCTTATGGTTCCCTACCTTAACAAACATTTTTTGTTCTTTCAAGTGAACAAGCCCTTTTCACTACATGTGAAAACCTTTATAAACGCCTTTATCCCAGTGGATTACCCCGGTTTTAAAATAAATTAAAGTAAAAATATTCAAAAAAAATAAAATACCGTTTTTTCACACCTTATTTTCATTCACTTATTAGACAAATTTCAAAAGAAAAAAGCCATACGAATGTATGACTTTTAACTTATTGGCACTGCAATTTTCTCTTTCTCTACATATACTTTACGAAATTTCATATAGCAACCAATGCGCCAAGGTACTATATAACAAACTGCAAGAGTGTAAAAAAGAATGCCGATTGACTTTGGATCTAAACCTTGCAAATGTCTTCTAAAATAAGCACGTAAAAGAACGATAACTAAAAATGTAGCAATAAAAGCGATACTTTTTTTTGCATAAATATGACCATCTTCTCTGATTTCATATCCACTTAAAATAATAAGTGGAATTGATAATAACAGTCCAATCCCAGCAGCTATACCAATTTGCCAAACAGCAAGTTGTATCGGTGTAGCATATAAAGAAAAACCTGGTAATAAAAAGAATAATGGCAATAGTAGTCGTCTTCCTTTATTTTTAATTGGTCGATTCATAGAACGCATGCGCCTAAATATAACGAGCCCTATGAGGAGTAAAAAAATTGTAATACTGTACGAACCTTGCTGCAAGTGAATCTCTCCCTAAAAATAGTCATTTTTAAAAATACTCCCCTATTATACTCCTAATTTTTCCAAACGATATGATTATTCCTCTGAAAAATCTTACATATTAAATATACTTTTAGGTTTGATTTACTATAGGAAACAATTCCGAAAGAGGAACTACCCGCCCCACCTCATCTTTAAACACAATATGCTCTCGCGTTAAATGGCGCGGACTCTTTACTCCCGCTGCTGCCGCAAGTGAGAACAAACTATATCTCATGCTAACAACGTAATTCATTATGCGCCATTTCTTCTCATACGGATCTAACGCTTTTTGATAATGAGGATTCGTCGTCGCCACACCAGACGGACATTGCCCCGAATTACATTGAAGTGCCATTATACAGCCACTTGCCATCATAAATCCGCGTGCTGAATTTACAGCATCCGCCCCAATCGCTAAAGCAATTGCCACTTTATCTGGTGTGATTAATTTACCCGATGCAAATACTTTAAACTTGTTACGGACACCATAATGATTTGCTGTATCGATAAATGTAAGTAATGCTGGAATAAGCGGTATTCCCATACTATCTGCCATTGATTTATACGTAGCACCTGATCCACCTTCTGAACCATCAATTGTAATGAAATCTGGATAGATGTTTAACTCTTTCATCGTTTTGAATAAATCTTCCAACGGTTCCTGCTGTCCAATTACAATTTTCATACCGACTGGTTTACCGCCGTTTTCTTGCAAACGTTGAATAAAATAAAGTGTATCTGCTGCATTCTTTAAAAATGGAAATCGATTCGGTGAATTAATCGTTTCTCCTTCTCGCACATTGCGAACAGAAGCAATTTTCTCATTTACTTTTTGTCCTTCTAGATGGCCACCACGTATTTTCGCACCTTGCCCAAATTTCAATTCGAATGCTTTAATATTGCCTTCTTTTGCTTTCTCCATAAATTTCTCCATTGAAAAATTACCATCCTCATCACGGTACCCAAATAAACCCGGACCAATTTGCGCAACGATATTCGCACCTGTATGTAAATGTTCTGGAATAACGCCACCTTCGCCAGTATTAATCCACGATCCACCAGCCATCTTCGCACCAAACCCGCTCGCTAAAATATAATTTTCGCCAATCGCACCGTAAGAAGTTGCAGATGCCCCAAACATGCCATGTAGTTTCCACGGATATTTGCGGTTTTCACCGACTATAATTGCATCGTCTTCTTCATATAACCAAAGATTCGTTGTATCCGCTGTCAATTTTTCTCTTCGTGAAAATAACCCTTCTTTATGAATCACATACTTTTTCCCTTCACGTTCTTGCGTTACATTCACACTTAATTCATCTGTTAATATCGGAAATAATGTATTAGCAATATAATATCCAGATGCATCAAAATCTCGTTTTGATCCAAAACCGAGTATTTCTGAACGGTATTTCGCTAGAAACATTACACTTTGAAAATCATAACGTGAAAAGGGCTTTCCATCCGTATCATGATCAAACCAATATTGCCTAAATTCCGGTCCTATCTTTTCAAGTAAATAACGCATCCTTCCTAAGTATGGATGTAACTTTAATATAGAATGATGCGTCCGTTTTTTAATAAAAAATGTAATAATAAAAAAAATGATTAATAGTAACATCAATAAGAGCAATATACTAATAATAACGAGTAGCGTTTCACTCATCCCGCTTCCTCCTATGAAAATCCATAATAAAAGGAGAACACCTGATGTGTTCTCCTTTTATCTTTATTCAAATTAACGTAGCAAGATGCTCTTTCGCATCATATTCAACTAAACTTTCAGCATTTTTAATTCGATGAACAAAATCCGGATTAGCAATTAAAGGTCTTCCGAATGCCACTACATCAATTGTTCCTTCTTGCAACGCTTCTTCAGCCTCTTTCGGATTTAAATTCCCTACTCCTACAATCGTACCCTCCCAATATTTTCTTACTAATTGATGAAAATTCTTTCCGTCAGCAATAACTGCCGTATAATTCATCGTTGAAGGGTGAATCATCGTTAATCCAACTTCGTTGAACATATTTACAAACATTTCAATTGCAAGCTCAGGGTTTTCCCACATATAAGTTGGATTATCACCTTTGAAAGCAGAAAAGCGAAGAAGTGTTTTATCAGCCCCAACAGCTTCTATTACAGCCTCCGTTACTTCTTTCATAAACGTTAGCCTTTGCTTTAAATCTCCGCCGTATTTATCAGTACGCTTATTTGCGAACTCATAAGTAAATTGATCGATTAAATATCCGTGTGCACCGTGTATTTCTACTCCATCAAATCCAGCTTCGATCGCGTTTTTCGCAGCTTGTGCGTATTGACCAATCACCTCTTGTATTTCTTCTAACGTCATTGCTTCTGGCGTGTCGAACGGTTTACGAAAACGCGGAACATTTCCCTCTGCAGCGATAGCAGACGGTGCTTGCGGCATTTGCCCACCAATTATCTCGTGATGACTCATACGGCCAACATGCCATATTTGAGCAATAATCGTTCCACCTTCTTTATGTACTGCCTCTGTAACAGGCTTCCACGAATCGATTTGTTCTTGTGTATAAATCCCCGGTACTCCTGGATTTCCTTTTGCTCTTGGGCTAATGACGATTCCCTCTGTAATAATTAAGCCAACTCCATCAGCTGCACGTTTTCTATAGTACTCGACTACATCAGTACCAACGATTCCTGTTTCATGATTCGCGAAACATCTCGTCATCGGTGCCATTGCTATGCGATTACGAAGAGACCAAGATCCAATTTGAATCGAGTCAAATAACTTCGTTTCTTCAATCTTTTCAAAAGAACCCCAATCATTTAGATTTGTTCCTTCATAAATACTTGCTGCTTTATTATTTGAACTTGTCATTTTTCTTCCCCCTAAAAAATTCTTACTATAATCGCATCATACTTACTTTTAGATAGTAACGTCAATTTATACGCTCTTATGTAGAAATATTCGCATAATAAAACTAACTGTTTTTTAACTTTAAGGGTTCTGGTATTCAAGACTCTACTGTCTATTTTTATGTTCAGTAAGTGGATGAGGAAAATACTTGTTAAGTGGATGTTTTCATTTCTTCTAGTTTTATTAATATAGAATATATTGGTAATTATTTTTCGAACTATTTACTAAAAAAACGATTTCCACTGTACTATATTCAAACTTACAGTAACGAGGCTTCAATCATTCATTTCGATTAAGCCGATTATCGTAATGGAGTAACATTTGTTTGCTTTCTCTTCATAACTAACATAAAAAAAGCCGTGCAAAAGCACGTTTTTTTTCCATATACGCACATCCGTCTCACCATTTATATCCTTTCGTGATCGATTTCTTAGTCCACATCGCCTAGTCTCCATCTCTGTCATTGCTCTAAAGAAGATAGGGAACAAATTCGTTTCCAATATGCAAACAACAAGCATTACGATAATAATTGCATATCTAACACGTTGTTTTTTCTATTTATCCGTTCCTAATCCCCATGAAAAAAGGAGCTGTCACATAGTCGCATTATCGACTATATGACACTCCTTTTTAGTTGACCGTATATGGCTAAAAATTCATTTATCTCTTTAATATAAAGAATTTAAACAATTATTATCTCTTCACATATAAAAAATTCCTTAGCAGTAGAAGTGAGAGTGGTTCAGTATTCTTCTAAAAATAATAACTTATAAACCTAAAACAATGAAAGCCCTACCTCTCTTTCATCCTTACGGCTCCTCGTCCGTGCCAGTGTGAATCAGGATTGCAAAAATCAAGTAACTATTCTATCGAAGTGTTTAATTAAACTTCGAATATTCGTAAAGAATTTAAAAAATAAAAATGGATTTGATTGTAGTAATAACAAAAGAGGTTAATGCTCTAAAAGTGGTTTGAAAGAATTGAATGTCTTTGAAATGATTAATTCTCTATAATTATGTTCCCAAAAAATTCAAAACCTTTTTTGGGATCTAATACATTATTTGTAATGAATCTTAACAAAAGCTTTTTATTTGACTTTCTGTGATACCTTCAATTAATCCCAGTTCACTAATCAAAAATTCGTGTGCGTTATCTAACATTTTCTTTTCGCTTGCATTAAGTGCTTTTTCTTTCTGCATACGTAATAAATCACGTACAACTTCAGCACCTTCTTGTATTTTACCCGTCTTTATTTTATCAGTGTTCAATTTATACCTTTGTTTCCACGTAAGTAATCTATCAGATTCTCCATGTTGAAAAATATCCAATATGTGTGCTATTGCCGTTATATCCGTGACTGGTCGTATATTTGAGCTCAATATTCTCCCTGCCGGAATCATTACTTCCATATTACTACCCGACATTTTTATAACATAATATTGTTGTTTTTCTCCTGTGATTTCCTTCTCTTCTATGGCTTTAATTATACCTGCTCCCTGCATTGGATAAACTATGTTATCGCCAATTTGAAACAAATAATCCACCTCCATATATGGTAACCTTCTCAATCTTAACACACAATCAATTTTTTAGCAAAATTTTTATTTTATCATAAAATTATTTTTAATGTCAATCCTTTCGAACTAAGAAAATAATTTCGTAAAATATCATTAAAAACCCGCAATCTTATTAACTTTTCCACACATATATATTCTAATTTCACCTTCTCTTTTTACATAAAAACACATTACTACATATAAGTAGTAATGTGTTTTTTATACGGAATCGTTAAACATTCCCTATTAATTTCACGCCTATATACTAACCTGCTTACGGACTGTCTCTCTCGCTAAAAGAAAACTCATAATCACTTGCGCAGCTACTCGACTCGTCATATCTCTGAAATCAAGGGTTGGATCAATTTCTACTATATCCATCGCTTGAACGAGCGGTTCTTTACCAAGAAATTCAATCGCATCAAGTAAAGTCGTACTATCCATACCGCCAGGACCAATTGCTGGACAACCTGGTGCAAATGCTTGATCTAGTACATCCATATCAAGAGAAATGTAAATAGAAGTCACGCCTTGCTTTCTTAATACTTCAATACTTTCCGTGATAATATCTTTGATTTGTCGCTCTCGTACATCTTTCATTGTATACACTGTCACACCATGTTCTTTTGCATATTCATGGTACGCTCGTGCATTTGAAAAATTACGAATTCCGATTTGAACGAGTTGTTTTCCTGTAATGACATCATTTTCTAGTAAACTACGGAACGGTGTACCATTTGATGGGCCACCATCATCTAAATTACGTAAATCATGGTGGGCATCAAATTGAATAACACCGACCTTCCCTTTACTATTTGCAAACCCTGTTATACTCGGAAAACTAATCGAATGGTCACCACCAAGAACGATTGGTATCATGTTCGGATTTACTTTCGTTACATGACCAACTGTTTTCGCAATGCGCTTATGACTTTCTTTTATATCCGTCACATGTATCGTAATATCGCCACAATCATATAAGACACTTTCTTTCATATCATGTTCTTCTGTAATTGCGTACGTGCTATACGCATCTAACATTGTACGAATTGTTTTTGGCGCAAAACTTGCTCCTGAATGACTAATAGATGGTTTAGAAAGGGGTGCTCCAATTAAGGCAGCACCGAATATTTCCAAGCCTTCCTCCCAATCTTTAATCATCTCACTCCATTTCGTCACTTCACGATCGATAAACTTTGCATTTTTCTTTAAATAGTGGCCGTGCTCCACGATTGTTCACCTCTTGTATATGCGATATTACCATTCTTCCATACTGTATTTACATGACTTACGCCGTAATGGTACGGCACGTAAGCATAATTGTAAGCATCCCATAAAACTAAATCTGCCTTGCGACCAACTCTAATTTTCCCAGCTACATCGCCTCGATTAATGGCATAAGATGAGTTAACCGTTACGGCATTCCAAACTTCTTCTGGTGTCATTTTCAGTTTCAGCATCGCAATACTCATAATAAGCTGAATATTTTCAGTTGGACAGCTACCTGGATTAAAGTCTGTAGCTAAAGCAACCGCAACACCTTCATCAATCATTTTTCGGCCGCGTGCAAAACTTTCTTTATTTAAATAGAAAGTTGTTCCTGGTAGTAAAGTCGCTACTGTATTAGAATTTGCAAGCATTTCAATTCCTTTATCAGAAGCACCAACTAAATGGTCCGCTGATGCTGCACCAATTTCAGCCGCTGCTTCCGCACCACCAAGAGGGTCGATTTCATCTGCATGAATTTTCACATCAAAGCCAAGCTCTTTCGCTTTTAATAAAAACTCTTTCGATTCTTCGACGGAGAAAACACCTGTTTCGCAGAAAATATCAACGAACTCAGCTAATTGCTTCTCTTTCATTTCTGGTAATAGATCTAACATCCATTGTAAAAATTCTTTTGATCTTCCTTTATACTCTTCCGGAACTGCATGAGCACCTAAAAATGTTGAAACTAAATCAATCGAGTGCTCTTTTTGTAATTGTGCAGTTGCCTCTAATTGTTTCCATTCCGTCTCATCATCTAATCCGTAACCACTCTTCGCTTCTACAGTTGTAACTCCAAAAGATAGCATACGGTCTAAATGGAATTTCGCTTTTTGAACAAGTTCTTCTTTCGACGCCTGTTTCGTTGCATTTACAGTTGAAAGAATACCTCCGCCTTGTTCTAAAATTTCTAAGTACGGAACTCCTTGTAATTTTAGTGCAATTTCATTTTCACGAGATCCACCAAATACAAGGTGAGTATGCGGATCGACAAGACCAGGAGAAACCATTTTCCCGCCGCAATCAATAACTTCTTTCGCTTGTAATCCTTTAGCTTCTTCCACTGTTCCAACGAAAGTAATTACGCCGTTTTCAATTCCAACCACACCGTTTTCGATAACAGGAAGCGTGTTCATCGCTTCCCGTCTTAACAAGCCATCTTCTTGATCCATTGTTAGTAATTGACCGATATTTATTAGTAAAGTGTCCAGCATGTTTTCTCCTCCTTATTTCATCATTGGAATGTTAACGCCTTTTTCTTTCGCAGTTTCCACAGCTAAGTCATATCCTGCATCCACGTGACGAACAACACCCATACCAGGATCAGAAGTTAATACGCGCTCAATACGTTTTGCTGCTGCTTCTGTTCCATCTGCAACGATAACCATTCCAGCATGAAGTGAATAACCCATACCAACGCCACCACCGTGGTGAACAGATACCCAGCTCGCACCGTTTACACTATTAATTAATGCATTTAAAATTGGCCAGTCAGCTACTGCATCACTACCGTCTTTCATCGATTCAGTTTCACGGTTTGGAGATGCTACTGATCCGCAATCTAAATGGTCACGACCGATAACGATCGGTGCTGATAATTCACCATTTGCAACCATTTCATTAATGATGCGACCAAATTTCGCGCGCTCACCGTAACCTAACCAACAAATACGTGATGGAAGACCTTGGAATTCAACTTGCTGACGAGCCATACGAATCCAGTTACATAAATGCTCATTATCAGCAAACTCACGTAAAATTACTTCATCAGTTTTATAAATATCTTCTGGATCACCCGAAAGTGCTACCCAACGGAATGGCCCTTTTCCTTCGCAGAATAATGGACGGATAAATGCAGGTACGAATCCTGGGAAGTCGAATGCATTTTTCAAACCTTCATCGAAAGCAACTTGGCGAATGTTATTTCCATAATCAAATGTAATGGCGCCTTTTTCTTGCATAGCAAGCATTGCTTCTACATGCTTTTTCATACTTTCTTTCGATAATTGTACGTAACGTTCTGGATCTTCTTCACGAAGTTTCGCTGCTTCTTCTAATGTGTAACCTACTGGAATGTAACCGTTTAGTGGATCATGAGCAGATGTTTGATCTGTAACTAAATCTGGCGTAATATTACGCTTCACTAGCTCCGGTAAAATCTCCGCTGCATTTCCTAGCAATCCGATTGAAATCGGTTCTTTCTTCTCTTTATATTCGTTCGCAATCGTTAGCGCTTCTTCTAACGATTCTGTATATAAGTCACAATATCTCTTTTCAATACGACGATCGATACTACGCTTATCTACATCAATAGCGATTACAACACCGCCGTTCATCGTTACAGCAAGAGGTTGTGCACCACCCATACCACCTAAGCCAGCAGTAAGTGTTAATGTACCTTTTAATGAACCATCGAAATGTTGACGTGCTGCTTCGCCAAACGTTTCATATGTTCCTTGTAAAATACCTTGTGTTCCAATGTAAATCCAGCTACCTGCTGTCATTTGTCCGTACATCATAAGACCTTTTTTCTCTAGTTCACGGAAGTGATCCCAGTTCGCCCACTTTGGTACTAAGTTTGAGTTCGCTAAAAGAACGCGAGGTGCATCTTCATGCGATTTAAAAATTGCAACTGGTTTTCCTGACTGAACAAGTAATGTTTCATCGCTTTCTAACGTTTTTAATGAATCTACAATTGCATTGTAGCTTTCCCAGTTACGAGCTGCACGGCCAATTCCACCATATACAACTAATTCTTCTGGTTTTTCGGCAACTTCAGGATCTAAATTGTTCATTAACATACGAAGTGCAGCTTCTTGAACCCACCCTTTCGTTTGTAACTCAGTACCTCTTGGCGCGCGAATTGTTTGTTTTACTTTTTCCATTTCACTCTCTCCCTTTTCTCATTTTATAGTGCTGCGTTTACATCTAATCTTTCTTTTATCGAATAATTCGTTTTTAACCAGTGCGTAATATTTTCAATATCCGTTGAGAATATGCGATCATTTGTAATAGAAGGTACTTGCTGACGACCTTGATGGTAGAAGCTCTTCGTCACTGTACTCATGTTTTCAATTCCGCGATATTCTGCTGCTTGCATCGCACAAATCATCTCAATCGAAAGAACACGTCTTACATTTTGAATAATTTGATGTGCATGGCGTGAAGCGATTGTTCCCATACTTACGTGATCTTCTTGGTTAGCTGATGACGGGATTGAATCAACACTCGCCGGATGTGCTAACGTTTTATTTTCAGAAACAAGTGACGCAGCTGCGTATTGCATAATCATTGCACCAGACTGCAGTCCTGGTTCTGGACTTAAAAATGGAGGTAAATCATTTAATTGCGGATTTACTAAACGCTCGATACGACGCTCTGAAATATTTGCAAGTTCCGCCATTCCTACTTTTAAGAAGTCCATCGCAAACGCAATCGGTTGACCATGGAAATTACCACCCGAAATTACTTTTTCTCCACCATCAAAGATAAGTGGATTATCTGTTGCTGCATTCATTTCAATTTCTAATTTTTCTTTTACATAATTTAAAACTTGCCAAGAAGCACCATGTACTTGCGGGATACAACGAAGTGAATATGCATCCTGTACACGTAGTTCTCCTTGCTTTGTTGTTAACTTACTATCATGAAGAATGTCACGAATTCTGCTTGCTACTTCCACTTGCTCTTTATAACCACGTGCTTTATGAACATTTTCATCAAATGCATCAATAATGCCTTGTAATCCTTCAATTGTCATCGAAGCAATGAATTCAGCTTGATACGCCATTGCTTCTGCTTCTATATAAGAAAGAACTCCTTGCGCTGTCATCGCCTGCGTACCATTAATTAATGCAAGCCCTTCTTTCGCTTCAAGTTCAATCGGCTCAAGACCTTCTTCTGTAAGAGCAACCATCGCATGAACGCGTTTCCCCTTATAGAACACTTCACCTTCACCTAATAATACAAGCGCAAGATGAGATAAAGGTGCTAAATCGCCACTCGCACCAAGTGAACCTTGTTGCGGAACGACTGGGTGAATTTTACGATTTACAAACTCAAGAAGCATATTTACAACAAGCGGTCTAACACCAGATACTCCTTTAAGCATCGTGTTCGCTCGTAAAATTAACATACCGCGTGATACTTCTTCAGGGAATGGATCACCTATACCACATGCATGTGACTGAATTAAATTGTGTTGAAGTGCCTTTACATCATCTTTTTGAATAAGCACATCACTGAACTTTCCAAATCCAGTTGTAATACCGTAAACGACTTTTCCGTCCTCTACAATTTTCTCAACAACTTCGCGGCACTCCGCCACCTTTTGCATACTATTTGGACAAGCTGTTACACCTTCCCCTTCAAGTAACAACCTCTTCATTTCTTCAATTGTCAATGTATGTCCTGTTAACGTAATCATTCTTTTTTCCTCCTTAAAAAGGCAAAAGGGGACCTTATCTTTTTAAGACAGACTTCTGTCCTAAAAAAGTAAGGCCCCCTTCTAACTAATAGACTATGGGCAAATCATATGTGATTAATTCCTAAACCAATCGCCTCATGCTCAGATCCTTTTACAGGTGCACCAATCGTTCCATATAGTGCAACAGCAACCCATTCGCCTTCTTTTTTCCCGTCGTATGGTCTACCGCGCACAATCGCAAAGCGAAGTCCTACTGTACGAAGAACGTCTGCTAACTGAATTTGACCTCTCGTCACTCCGTACAAAGCTTCCATAATTGCATGATAAAGTGCATGTGTTTCTCTGTAAACATCTGTTTCAATAACTTGGGTGCTCTTAGCCGCTGTTTCCATTGCTGCTACAACTTTTTGCGAATTCATCGAACCCACTTTCCCCGTACAATACTTCCAACCTTTTGGAATAGATAATACAGGGCTTTCATTCTCATCCGCAAGTGCCAACAACATGGCCATACGACCAATTCGATGTGTTCCTTGAAGAAGCATGTGACTCTCTCATTTCTTTTAATTATTTGAATATTTCTTAATTTAAGAATATATGAAAACGGTTAAATCGTCAATAGTTTAAACTCACATTCGAACAATTTTTTCATCTCCTCCATTTGTGTACACAAATTATTTACACAAATTTTCCAGGCGTGCTATAGTCTCACTAACAGATGCAAAGGGGCGATATTTCAATGACGAAGCGAAAAGATATTCATTTTCGAATTGAAGAAAAATTACTTGAAAGGTTTGAATCTGCACTCCATTACGAAGGTTTAAAGAAAACCGACGTATTAACACATGCGATTCAGCAATTTTGCACAAAAGTGGAATGCGAAAAAATGAATGATGTAAAACGCCAATACAACGTAAGCAACCATTTACAAACACGTATCAATACGCATAAACGTTACGAAGAAAAACAAGTGAATTTAGATGCATTCGTCATGGAACATTTACAACTTCAAGGAGACGAAAAAATATTAGAGGTTGGGTGCGCTAACGGGAATTTTCTTTCCCTTTTACAAACTAACGGTCATAAAGGACAACTAACCGGTTTTGATCAATCAAAAACGATGCTTTCTGAAGCTGCAATAAAAAATAATATAATTGAATGGAGACTAGGGGATGCTGGTAAACTTCCTTTTGAAGCTAATTGCTACGACTGGATCGTCGCAAGACATATGTTATATCACATGAAAGATGTCGAAAAAACAATCCAAGGATTCCATAAAGAAATTCGTCCTGGTGGCTCACTTTTAGCTACAACAAATTCTAACGTTACATTACCTCGTATAGTTGAAATGTGTAACCGCATGTTAGACGCATTTGATTTGCCAAAAACAACATCATCAGTCACTCCATTTTGTTTAGAAAATGGTAAAGAGATATTACAGTCTGTCTTTCCAACTGTTGAAGTAACAGTTATTCATAATGCTCTCGTTTTTCATCATGCTACCCCGATTGTAAATTATATTTCTAGCATGTTTCCGTCGCTAAATATACCTGATAATGCACTTCTTCACGAGGAAATGAAGGAATGGCTAATAGAAGAAGTAGAAAATGAATTGTCACTTCATAACGGTATATGGCGCGATCCGAAAACGTTAGCCATTTATCGATGTCAAAAAGAAAAAAGCTAGCATTAGCTAGCTTTTATACATTCTCAGGCAAAAGCTTCTCCATCATCACATTCCCTTTACCACCGTAAAAATTTATATTATGTTCGTTTGCTACTCCAAAATAAGAAGCAACTGCTATTCCGAATGGTACGAAAGCATGTCCTTGTGCAGTAATAATATTTGAGTGTTGTATAACTTCTTTATATACAAAATTTTCTACTGGAAAACAATCTAACTTTTGATAATCTATAGTCGCTGTATAAGAAATCCCTTTAAATAAACCTGCTCTTGCTAACGCATACGGTCCAGCACAAATCGCAGCTACTAATTTTTCTTTTTCGGAAAATTGACAAATGACTGAAAAGAGGATATCTGCGTCTTTCATATGTACTGCGTCTCCCCCTGGAATGATAATCCCCTCATATTCATCTACACGCACTTCACTTAATTCTATATGCGGTTGTACTTGCAAGCCTGTTTCACTAATAATCAACTCTTTTGTTAAGCCCGCAGTAATGATTTCATATTTCTTTTTCAGCAATGCTGTTGCTACTGTAATTTCAAACTCCGCAAATGTTGGGTATACGAATAATAATATTTTTTTCATAGTCCTTTCTCCTTTAACCAGCCCATAAAATATGCTTCTAATTCGTTCAATGTTAATCTATTTGTATCCGCATAAGTTACAGGAAATTGTTTATACCATTCTTTTTCAGTTTCTACTAATTTAAATTGCTCCTCAAATGTACTTCTGTTTCTTGTTCTATCGTTATTTTTTCTATCATATACATTCTTTTTTGTCACATCTAAATAAAAAATCGCATCTGAACGACATTCTCTTAATCGATATAATTCATCTTTTAATTCAGTTTCTATATCCCACTCTTTTCCTATAATCGTTGGATAAAAGAGTGTATAAAATTCAATATCTTCTGGTCCGCGATCAAAAATCATGACTGAATCTTTCGCATTTTGAAACTCTTTTATTTTAGCTTCTATAAACATTTTTTGATTTATTATAAATCCTTCTTTTGAATTCATATCCAAATTTAATTGTTTTCGCTTTTCTACAATTGGATATGGATTTTCATATATAACTGAAAGCCCACATCTCTCTAACCTTTTAGCCAATGTTGTCTTTCCACTTGCCATCAATCCTTGGAGTGAAATTACATATGCCATTCCTCTCATTCCCTTGCATTTTAGTATATCTATAATATACAGAATTTTAAAAACTATCAACAGAATATATATCATCTTGTTTCTTATTCTTATCTAACTTATAATAAAAATAGAGATTATGACGGACGCATCAATAATGTAAGCTTGGAAATCCAAGCTTACATTATTTTTTGCTTTCCCTTTTCTAATAAAAAGAGTATACTAGTTTAGAACATATGTTCTTAATGATTACATACAGTAAGGAGATAGAACAATGGTATACGATACAAAAGCAATTTCTTGGAATGAGTCTTTAAAACAACTTCAACGCCGCTATATAAACAAACAAGTTGATCGAAAAGAATTTGAAGATATTGAACTGATGGAATTCTTCCGCGATAACGACTACATTTCTTTACCTACACATATAAGCGGCCTATCAACAGTACGTTTTACTTCTTACTCTATTTTCACAACTGAAGATAAAGATCGTAAAGTTGGCACATTAATCATTGAATATGTAGAAGATAATAATAATAATTTATGTGTTGAACAACTATACTTTGTTTAAATGATAACGCTTGGTCAAAATGACCAAGCGTTCTTGCTTTCTATGAATCTCACTGTTTATAATATGAATAAAAGAAAACCGCAATCATTAAGGGGGGATAAGCTTGCTCGAAGGATGGTTCAGTTGGTTCATAGTGCTATGGACTGTTATTTTATTAGGATTTATGTCTATCGGTGGATACTTTATGTTCAGAAAATTCCTAAAACGATTACCTAAAGAAGATGGTATGTCCATTTTAGATTGGGAAGAGCACTATATTAATAAAACTAGACATTTATGGGATGAAGAACAAAAACAATTGTTAGAAGAGCTCGTAAGTCCTGTTCCAGAACTATTTCGCGATGTCGCTAAATCAAAAATTGCTGGCAAAATTGGAGAACTGGCATTACAAGAAAAAGCCTCTCAAATTACACAAGATTTAATTATTAAAGGATATATTATTGCTACACCAAAACGCGACCATAAATTTTTAGTTAAAAAACTACAAGAAAAAGAGATTGATTATTCTCATTATGAATCTTTACTGACAAAATCCTCCTCATAAAAAAAGATTGCTAGATTATAGCAATCTTTTTTTAACTTACAGTTACTGATTTTGTAGCAGTTAAACGTGCCTCCGCTAAATCTATTTGTAAACCGACAGCGCCAGCGTAAATATAATCGAATGTATTTGGGATATTAACCGTAGTAGAAGTAGATCCAGCTGTTAACACGCCATTTGCAGGTACATTTGTCACATCAAATTCCGCACGACGGTTAGTCGCCGAAGTACCAATTGGCATATTTCTATCCCCAAAACTTCCGACTGTATTTAAATTTCCTAAATAATTATTTACCTGTGAAGCAAAAAAGTTGTTTATTACATTATTTGGCCCTGAAAGCCCCGTACCATTTAAATTAAAATTGTCACCCGTTGCATCTGTATCACCATTTAATGCCATCGTAAATACACGAGCATTAACTGGTGCTACAGATGGAGTGATGAAATTTGAAATTGTCGCTGTCTCACCCAATGTAGAAATGAGTAAACCAGTATATAAACTAACATTCCTAACAGGGTATGAATTATCACGATACACAATAACTAATGCCCATCCTACTCCTGTTCCTTGCGCTGGTGGATTTGCCGTTGGTATTCTTTCTACAAAATAATCTCCTGTCGCTCGGTTCGAAAGTCCCTGCAAAATATTTGTTACATCTGCAGCACGTGTATAAATGGTACCTTGAAACGTTCCGCTCGACCTAGTCTCTCCCCATGATGGAACACTCGTAATTGTATGGATGACTCCATCTGGTGTTTGAAGAGTAGGTATGTTGTTATTTACGACTGTTTCTGTCACAGTTGCACTCAATGTTCCTTGCCAAACTAACATCGCAAAGTCTACAGTTGCTGTTACTGGTACATCTGTTAACGAAGGATTGAGTCTTGCCCAAGAACCATTTAATGTCCAATCATTTGTCGTTCCTGCAAAAGTTAAGGGGGCTGTTGAAGAAGGAACACCTGCAAAGCTTAAACTTGTATCTCTTGTTATTAATGCATTGTACTGATAAGCCGTCGCTGTTGTAATACCACGCATGCCAACTGTATTCCCTGTGTGTACCATAAATAAAGAGTCCGTTTTCGTATATGTTTGTACAAAAGCCAACACTTCCACTTCCCTTCCATATAAAAAAATATTTATTCGCTATTTCATTTAATGCGAACAAATCAAAAAAGTTCCATTTGTATACGCACAGCACAGCATAATTTGGGTAAAAAAAAAGCCTTTGCCTATTCCTATTCATATAAATTTGAATAGGATGCAATGACGAGTTCATTTTATACTAATATTTATACAATTATTGTTTCTAGACTATTAAATAATGCTGTTTGTAAATACTCCATGCCTTGACCGGATTTAAATTTATACAGAAAGGACGAATCTAATGGCAATAGCAACGATAGGAAGTCGTTTAACTTATACAATCGTTGTCCAAAATACTGGAACACTTCCTGCCCAAAACGTTACATTCACAGACCCAATACCCGCTGGCACCACTTTCGTTCCAAACAGCGTTACAGTTGATGGTGTTACAACAGCAGGAAACCCTGCTACTGGTATTCCCATTAGTAACATTCCTGCTGGCGGCTCTGTTACAATTACCTTCCAAGTAGATGTAACAAGTACCCCTACCCCACCTGTCGCCAGTAACGTAGCAGCATTTGGATACACATTTCAGCCAGCTCCTAATGCCCCCACTATTAATCGAACAGCAACAAGCAATATAGTTAATACAGATATTTTCATAGCTAATGTTACATTAGTGAAAACCGTTGACAAAACAATTGCTACCATCGGTGATACGATTACGTATACCATTACTGCAACTAACCAAGCACCATTAGCTGCAAATAATGTTATCATTACAGACATTCCTCCTGCCGGCACTACTTTTGTACCAGGTAGTGTTACAGTGAATGGTACATCCACTACAGACAATCCCGCTACTGGTATAAACATTGGAACGATTGCAGCTAATGGAAATGCAACCATTACTTTTAAAGTTCAAGTTAATAGTTTACCTGCGCAAAATCCAATTCGAAATAGTGCTTTATCAAGCTTTGAATATACCCCACCTGGCCAACCTCCTATTAATAGAACGTCAACTAGTAATATTGTAGAAACATTAATTAATGCTACTATCATTAATCCGACTAAAAGTGCAAACCAACAAATTGTGAATATTGGTGACATCATTACGTATACGATTACTGTCCCAAATAACGGTAATATTTCAGCAACAAATGTTTCTATCACCGATCCTATCCCTACTGGTACTACTTTTATTCCAAACAGTGTTACAGTTAATGGAGCGACACAATCTGGCGTAACACCAACAAATATTCCGCTAGGTACGATTCCTGCTGGTCAAACTACAACTGTCACATTTCAAGTTCAAGTCACTTCTCTTCCGGCTAATGGAACGATTACTAATGAAGCAAATATAACATTTACATCGCAACCGAATCCTACTGAACCTCCAACGACAACTACGACAACACCACCTCCAACAACTACTTCTGTACGAACTGCAATTGTAAATCCAACAAAATCTGCTAGTCCACAAGTTACTGATATTGGCGATATTATTACGTATACAATTACTGTACCGAACACAGGAAACATTGACGCGACGAACGTTATTGTAACTGATCCAATTCCAAGTGGCACTACATTTATTCCGAATAGCGTCACAATTAACGGCACTTCACAATCAGGTGTAAATCCTGCTGGCGGTATACAAATCGGAACAATTGTTGCTGGTGCAAATGCTATAGTTACATTCCAAGTTCAAGTTACATCTCTCCCAGAGAATGGCTTAATCCGAAATATCGGAACCACAACATTTACGTATGAACCAGATCCAACAAAACCACCTATTACAACAACAAACCCTACACCACCTACTACTACTCCTGTTAATACCGCTATTACAAATCCTGTTAAAACGGTGGATAAAACTGCTGTTGATATCGGTGATGTTATTACGTATACGATTACATTTACTAATGATGGTACAATCCCTGCTACGAATGTAGTTTTTAATGATACAATTCCTGCTGGAACAACATTCATTCCGAATAGCGTGGTCTTAAATAATGCCCCTGTCCCAAATTCAAATCCAGCACTAGGAATTCCAGTAGGAACAATTAATCCTGGTGAAACGAAAACACTCTCATTCCAAGTTCTTGTTACACAAGTACCTGCTGGCGGTGTTATTACAAACGAAGCTTCAACGACATATACGTATCAGCCAGATCCAACAAGGCCTCCTGTTACAACAACTGAACCGACAGCACCTACTACAGTCGCTGTTAATACCGCTACGGTTAATCCTACAAAATCTGCTAATCGTACTTTCGTTGACATTGGTGATATTATTACGTATACAATTAGTTTACAAAATAACGGCACTGTTCCCTCTACGAATATTGTACTAACAGATCCAATTCCAAACGGTACAACATTCATTCCAAATAGCGTTACGATTGATGGTGTCTCACAACCTAACAGTAATCCTGAAAACGGTATATCAATTGGTACTTTAAATTCAAATCAAGCAAAAACAATTACATTCCAGGTTCAAGTTACAAGTGTGCCACCAAATGGCCTTATAGAAAATCAGGGTATTGTATCATTTAATCATATTGTTAATCCAAATGAACCTCCTGTTACAAAAACGACCCCAACTCCTAAAACAGAAACTCAAGTTGGGACTGTTGTTACTGCGCCTACAAAATCTGCAGACAAACAAGTTGCTGATTTAGGAGATACAATTACCTATACGGTCACATTTACCAATAACGGGACAGTTCCAGCTACAAATGTAGTCGTTACAGACCCTACACCTAACGGTACTATTTTCGTTCCAAATAGTGTTACGATTGATGGTGTTTCGAATCCTGGTTCCGATCCAGCACTTGGAATACAACTTGGTACTATTTCTGTCGGAGAAACAAAGACAATCACGTATCAAGTTGTCGTTACAAACTTACCACCTGATGGGGTAATTAGAAACCAAGCATCCTTCACTTATCAATATCAACCGAATCCAAGTGAGCCTCCCGTTACAACAACTACTACAACTCCAAGTGTGAACATCCCAATTAACAATCCAAATCCGACGACTACAAAATCTGCAGATCGACAAATTGCTGATTTAGGAGATACGATTACTTTTACCGTAACATTCCAAAATAGAGGCACCGTACCCGCTACAAATGTTATTGTAAAAGATACACTTCCATCTGGTGTTTCATTCGTTCCAGGTAGCGTTGTTGTGAATGGAATATCACAAATTGGAGAAAACCCCGAAATTGGTATACCGGTCGGCACTGTAAATCCTGGGCAAAGTATTACAGTTACGTTCCAAGGTGTAGTAAATAGTATCCCTCCCGGGGGAGTTATTAGAAATCAAGCAACTATAACATTCACATATGAACCAAATCCGAATGAACCTCCTGTTACGACAACTATTACAACTCCTGAAACAGAAACAGCAGTTAATACTGCAACACTCAATCCACAAAAAACAGCAGATCGTTCCTTCGTTGCATTAAATGATATCATTACCTATACACTCTCATTCCAAAACACCGGTACTGTCCCTGCTACGGATGTAACAGTAATAGACTCTATCCCTCCTGGTACTGTATTTGTTCCAAATAGTGTTACGATTAATGGTATTCCTCAACCAGGAACCAATCCATCATCAGGAATTTCACTTGGAACTTTAGCACCATCCGAACGAGCAACGATTACTTTCCAAGTACGAGTAGTAAACATCCCTGCTAGCGGCGAAATACGCAATCAAGGAAGTGCAACATTTAATTATCAACCGGATCCAAACTTACCTCCAGTCACAAAAACAGAAACGACCCCTGAAACAACGACCCCTATCCAAACTGTAGTCATAAGTCCCACAAAAACGGCAAACCTTATGTTTGCGGAAATTGGCGATATTGTAACTTATACTGTCACATTTACAAACCAAGGAACTATACCTGCTACAGATGTAACAATTACAGACTCTTTGCCACCTGGTACAACTTTTGTTACGAATAGTGTTACAGTAAATAATATCCCTCAACCTGGCGTAAGCCCCATTACAGGCATTTCCGTTGGTACAGTTAACCCTGGGCAAACTGTTACTGTTACATTCCAAGTACAAATAACTGCTATTCCACCTAACGGAAAAATAGAAAATACAGCGAGCGTGACCTATATTTCGCAACCTAATCCTAGCGAACCACCTATTACAACGACAGTAACAACCCCTACTGTCACATTACCTGTTCGTACCGCTAACCCTAATCCGCAAAAAACAGTAGATCGTGCGTTTGCAAGTATTGGCGATACGCTCACTTATACAATCACTCTTCAAAACACTGGTAATATACCTGCAACAGATGTCATTATTACTGATTCTATCCCTACTGGAACTACATTTATCCCTGGAAGCATCACGATTAATGGCGTTTCACAACCTAATTTAACACCAACAACCGGAATCCCAGTTGGCACATTAAACCCTAGACAAATAGTGACTGTTACCTTAGAAGTACAAGTAACTGCTCTACCACCAAATGGCATTATCTCAAATGAAGCAAATGTCACTTACACATCTCAACCAGACCCTACTCTTCCGCCCATTACAATAACAACACCTACTCCAATTGCAGAAACAATTGTACAAAATGCAGAGTTAGTGTCAACAAAAACAGTAGATTTGCAAATCGCTAACATTGGAGATGCACTCACGTATACAATCACTCTTGAAAACATCGGAAATATTCCTATGACAAATGTATCTGTCATTGATCAGCCACCAGTAGGCACACAATTCATTGTAGATTCTGTTACAGTAAATGGTGGTTCACAACTAGGTATTGATCCAAGTATCGGGATACCTATCGGTACAATACAACCAAATCAAATCGTAACCATCACGTTCCAAGTAACGATTACAAATATACCTCCTAACGGGGTTGTTACAAATGTTGGTTCAGTCAACTTTACATCTCAGCCTAATCCAAATGAACCTCCTATTACAGAAACAGAAGAAACACCACCAGTTAATACTGAAATCATTAATAGTATTATTAATCCATCGAAAACAGCTGATCGAAACAACGTTGATATAGGTGATATTATTACGTACACCGTTACCTTCCAAAACTTACAAACTGTACAACTGACAGACATCGTTTTTACAGACCCCATCCCAACAGGAACTACTTTCATTCCAAATAGCGTTACAATTAACGGCACTCCAACTAGTAATATTGATCCAGCCCTTGGCATACCTCTTGGCACATTAAACCCTAGCGAATCGGTCGTTGTAACTTTCCAAGTTCGCGTTGTTTCAATACCACCTAACGGAATTATTGTAAATGAAGCTACTATCACCTACACATTCCAACCTAATCCTGGAGAACCACCAGTAACAGTAACTACTCCAACGCCCCCTACTACTACAAATGTCAACACTGCAACAACGAATCCTACAAAATCTGCAGATAAAGTATTTGCTTTATTAGGTGACACAATCACTTATACAATCTCCTTACAAAACACAGGAACTGTCCCTGCAACAAATGTACTTGTAACCGATCCTATTCCAGCTGGTACCACTTTCATACCGAATAGCGTTACGATAAATGGTGTTACACAACCAGGCATCATTCCTAGTTCCGGAATTCTTATCGGTACATTAGCACCTAACACTTCAGTCGTTGTAACTTTCCAAGTTCAAGTAACATCAATACCACCAACAGGCTTTATTGAAAATCAAGGGACAGTTTCATTTCAATACCAGCCAGATCCTACTAGACCACCTATATCTATTACTACGCCTACACCTACTACAAAGACGCAAGTAAGTGAAGTTACTACTAACCCTAACAAACAAGCATCCCCTCAAGTTATTAATCTTGGTGATACTGTCACTTATACAGTTACGTTCCAAAATGTCGGAAATATAAATGCGACAGATGTGATTATTACAGACCCTACTCCAAGTGGTACTACTTTTATTCCCAATAGCGTTACGATAAATGGCGTTTCTTCACCTGGAGCAAATCCAAATAGTGGTGTAAATGTCGGAACTGTAACTCCAGGGCAAATTGTTACGCTAACTTATCAAGTTACTGTAAGTGCACTTCCGCCAGATGGTATAATTAAAAACACTGCAACTGTCACTTACACATTCCAGCCAAACCCTAGTGAACCTCCTATTACCATTACAGATCCTACTCCAACAGTTGAAGTATCCGTTATTACGCCTACACCTAATCCAAATAAACTAGCCGATAAACAAGTTGTAGATTTGAATGAACTCATCACTTATACAGTAACGTTCCAAAATCGTGGATCGGTCCCTGCAACATCCGTTATCATTACTGATCCGTTAGCAAATGGGTTAACATTTGTTCCAGGTACCGTTGTGATAAATGGTACTCCGGATCTTGGAGCAAATCCTGTAGTGGGTATACCTGTAGGAACAGTCAATCCGAACGGTATAATAACTGTTCAATTTCAAGCGAGAGTAACAAGCGTACCACCTGGTGGTATCATTCGAAATCAAGCAACTGTTACTTTCACATATGAACCAGTTCCCGGTGAACCTCCAGTTACCATTACAGACCCTACTCCAATTAACACAACAAATGTAAATACAGCTATATTAAATCCACAAAAAACAGCTACGCCGGAAATAGTTACATTAGGTGATATTATTACGTATACGATCTCTCTCCAAAATACAGGTACCATTCCTGCTAATAATATAGTTGTAACTGATACAATTCCTGTCGGTACTTCGTTCATTCAAAATAGTGTTACAATTAACAACGTGCCGCAACCAACCGCAAATCCATCCACAGGCATCCCTATTTCAACACTTGCTCCTTCTGAATCTGCAACAATTTCTTTCCGTGTCCTAGTTACTTCGATTCCACCAAACGGAGAAATTCAAAACCAAGGTAACGTTTCATTCCAATACCAACCTGATCCTACTAAGCCACCTGTATCCGTTACTACGCCTACGCCTACGACAATAACCCCTGTAAACGTCGGAACTATTAATCCAATAAAAACCGCTGATAAATCCATCGTTTCAATAGGTGATACAATTACGTTTACTATCACATTCCAAAACGAAGGTACAATTCCTGTCACTGATATTTCTGTTACTGATTCAATTCCTGCCGGTACATCATTCATTCCAAACAGTGTCACAATTAATAACATTCCAGTTCCAAACGCAAATCCAGCCACAGGAATTCCTGTTGGAAACCTTGATCCGGCAGAATCAGTAACTATTTCATTCCAAGTACGTGTTATTACACTTCCAGCTAATAGAATGATTACAAATATCGCATCTATTACGTATACTTCTCAACCTGATCCTACTAGACCACCTGTCACAACAACGACAACAACACCACCAATTACGATAGAAGTAAACCCTAATGAACCAAACACATTTATTAAGACCGCAAATGTAAATAGTGTGGAACTTGGTGACTTCATCGCATATACACTTACCTTTACTAACAATGGCGCTATCCCTGCAAATAATGTACTCATTACCGATCCACTACCTCCCGAAGTTACTTTCTATCCAAATTCAGTAACAGTAAACGGCGTTTCACGTCCTGGAAGTAATCCAACTATTGGTATTCTTATTGAAACTGTTAATCCAGGTGAATCGGTTATCGTTCGCTTCATCGTACAAGTAACAAGTACGCCACAAAACGGGCTTATCCGAAATGCGGCGCGAGTTAGATATACAGTGAGACCAGATCCTACTAAACCACCGATTCCTGTTGATGAGACTTCGGAACCAAATATTATTCCGTTTATCGGTCCATTCGTCTCGCCAAATTTAAATTGTTTCTTTAATGGGGAACGTTTTATACGCCGCGGCTGGGACAGAAGATGTTAACAATATAAATAAAAAGACAGCGTCAAAAAACGCTGTCTTTTTATTTTATACATATACAGTTTTTAAGTTAGTTTCATATCTTTTTCATTATAAAAACCATCTTCTTTTTCCATTTCCTTCTGTAATTTCGTAAAGGAACGGTACATAGCAATTCTCCATGACACAATCATCGCGAACGCCAGTAAGAAGAACATGCCACTAAGTTGTCCTAAATCAAGAGATTGACTTAAGTATGTTTTAAATACAATCCGCACGACAAGTAATCCAATTAATATAAAAACAAATGCTTTTGAACGCTTCAAATAAATCTCTTGTCCTCTAATTTCAAATTTAGATGTTTTAATAAGAAAAATAGAGAAAAACAAACCGACGCCAATTGCTTCTAACATTTCTGCTGGAGTTAATCGAAATTCTGGAAAAACAAACATCAATGCTCCCGTACTCATAAAAAATGGTGGAAGTATAATTTTTTTCAATGTTGCCGGTTTCTTAGCTGCTTTTAAACGAATAAACATCGCACCAACAGCCATACAAACAGCAACGATACTGGATAAAACAACTATGTTCATATTTTCTCATCCTTTTTTGTGGCTATATGCAAAATATACTTTCATTATATGCTTTTCCGTTAGTATTTCCAACATTTTCACAGAATAATACTAAAAACCGGTAAAACCACCAAATAAACTTGAGAAATATACGATAATTTTCGTCATCCAGTTGAAATATAGGAAGATACCCATGACAATCATAACGTATCCTCCAATCTTCATGAATTTCATACTATTTCTTTTAATCCAAGACATTTTCGTAATAAAGAATGATAGTACGAAAAATGGGATAGCAAACCCAAGTATGTATGCTATCATATAAATCATTGCTGATTCTGGATTTGTTGCTGCTAATCCAATGACAGACACTAAAATAGGTCCAGTACAAGGCGTCCACCCTGCAGCAAAGGCCAACCCAATTAGAACGGATCCCAAATAGCCACTCGGACGATTTTTAAACGTAAATTTACGGTCTTGCATTAAAAACTTTGGCTTAAACACACCCACAATAATAAGACCGAACACGATGATAAATATACCACCTAACTGTCTAATTAAATCTTTATAATTTGTAAAGATGCCTCCAATAAAACTTGTACCAAATCCAATTGCAATAAATATAATTGAAAATCCAAGTAAGAAAAACGCTGTATGTATCATACTTCTTTTGCGAAGCATTGCATTTTCTTCTTTCAACTCAGAAACCGACATACCTGTTATGTACGATAAAAATGCCGGATAAAGCGGTAAGCAACATGGGGAAATAAATGATAAAAATCCAGCGCCAAACGCTAAAAAAATACTAATATCTTGCATGATTCCACTCCTCTCCTTACATATTGTAGCAAAAACACATAAAAATACTATGAACAATTCGTGAACTCACTTTAACAACGTGATAATAAGAAAAACTACCCTTACAAACAGCTTCTAATAAAACGTTTTCATTCCCTTCTATTATATAGAACAATCTCAATTGGACTATGAAACTTCTCTAATTGTTATTAACATAACAAAGGTAACATAGTTTCTCAAATGATTAGCACACTATAATGGACTACCCTTCTATCTCCCTAAAAAATATTTTTTTCAAATGCTGTCTTTATACAATACGAAGCTGATTTTACAATACTTTTATTATTACTAATTTCAAGATTATGCATAAATATCATACTTTTATTATTATTCTATAAAATGTCACACTTTTCTTTTATTTGACCCTTTATTTTTAATTTTGTATACTTCCCTCTAGTTATATATGTCCGTTAGGAACAATTTCATATAGATGGGAGGAATTTTCATGCTTCGTTATTCTCTTTTAGTTTTATTAGGAGCGTGTAGTTATGGGATTTTAGCTATTTTCGTTAAACTTGCCTATGCAGAAGGATTTTCACTTGGAGAGGTAATTGGCAGCCAATATTTGTTCGGTTGGATTATTTTGCTTGCTATTACTCTTCTATTTTCTAGACATCGTGTTCCATTAAAACAAGCGTTAATTTTATTCGTTGCAGGTACATCTGCAAGTTTTACTGGAATTTTTTATTATGCTTCATTAAAAACTGTACCAGCATCTATTGCAATTATACTTTTATTCCAATTCGTTTGGGTCGGAATTATTATTGAAGCAGTCGCAACAAAAACATTACCTTCAAGAGAAAAGGTTATTTCCGTTATTTTCTTACTTGCAGGTACATTTTTATCAAGTGGTTTACTAGAGAAATCAGCAGGTGATTTCGATATGACTGGAATCATACTAGGTTTATTATCTGCTGTTACATTCGCAACATACATTTTCGTGAGCGGAAAAGTTGCTGTTGAAGTGCCTTCATTACCGCGCGGTGTTCTCTTAATGACTGGCGCTTTAACTTTAGTAATGATCGTATTCCCGCCAACATTTATTTTTAGCGGTGCAATTTCTGAAGGACTTTGGAAATACGGTTTAGGATTAGGAACATTTAGTATCGTTATTCCTTCTATCGCCTTTACAATCGGTATTCCAAAGATCGGTTCTGGCTTAGCGACTATTCTTGGTGCAGCAGAACTACCAGTTACAACAATTATGTCTGTATTCGTTTTAAAAGAAGCGGTGCTATCTTCACAATGGATCGGTGTATCACTTATTTTAATCGGTATTGCAATCCCTCAAATTGCCTATGCAATGCGTGGACGTTATCGTAAACATCATACACACAAAAAATTGGCAGCATAAGAAAAGAGAGGATTTTCATTTGAGAATCCTCTCTTTTCTTATTGTATAATTAATGTAAATACATTAATTAAGAAAGAAAGAAGGCATTATACGTGGCAGCAAATTTAGAGCAATTAACTGAGATGCTAATTTCTATTCGTCGAAATTTACATGAGCATCCAGAATTATCATATGAAGAATTTGAAACGACGAAGACTATAAAAAATTGGTTAGAAAAGAAAAACATTACGATTATAAATTCTAGTTTAGAAACAGACGTTATTGCTGAAATTTCAGGGAATAATAGCGGACCAATTATAGCACTCCGTGCTGATATTGATGCCCTTCCTATTCAAGAAGAAACAAATTTACCGTATGCTTCAAAAATTCCCGGTAAAATGCATGCTTGTGGGCATGATTTTCATACAGCTGCTATTATAGGTGCCGCTTATTTATTAAAAGAAAAAGAATCTTCTCTTGGTGGAACTGTACGCTTTATATTCCAGCCAGCTGAAGAAAGTAGCAATGGTGCTTGCAAAGTAATTGAAGCCGGGCATTTACATGGCGTGCAAGCTATTTTCGGTATGCATAATAAACCCGATTTACCAGTAGGTACAATCGGTATTAAAGATGGTCCACTGATGGCCGGGGTCGATCGATTTGAAATTGAAATTCACGGAGTTGGTACACATGCAGCTGTACCAGATGCTGGGGTAGACCCTATTGTCGCGTCCTCTCAAATCGTGATGGCGCTCCAAACAATTGTAAGCCGAAATATAAGCTCTTCACATAATACCGTCGTCAGTGTCACAAACATCCATTCAGGAAATACGTGGAACGTAATTCCTGAAAAAGCAACGCTGGAAGGAACTGTACGTACATTCCAAACTGAAACACGTGAAAAGATTCCCGCACTAATGAAACGTATTATTCAAGGGGTTTCTGATGCATTAGGTGTAAAAACAGAATTTCGTTTTTATGCAGGTCCTCCTGCTGTTCATAACGATACATCTTTAACAAACTTATCCTCTCAAGTTGCTGAAAAAATGAATTTAAATATCATCTCTCCTACCCCGTCAATGGCCGGAGAAGATTTTTCTTTTTATCAACAAGAAATACCTGGTTCATTCGTTTTTATGGGAACGAGTGGTACACATGAATGGCATCATCCAGCTTTTACAGTAGATGAGCAAGCATTACCTATAAGTGCAGAATACTTCGCTTTGTTAGCTGAAAAAGCACTTAAACAATTTGCATAAAAAAAGGAGCCGTTAAGAAATACTTAACGGCTCCTTTTTTTAAGTTAAATCACGTTTTAAAAATACTATATAGGAAATGCTTAAAAATACAAATAAATATAGTAATAACATACATGAAGCAAACGGGAATGTTACTCCATCAATAAAACTTCCATTCTTTGAAATACTGTATAAATCTGTGTTTGCTGGCAATAAATATTTCGCCCAATCATATCTAGTTGCTGCTAGTAATGCAATATTTCCTGATAAAGCAAGAAATAGTGAAATACCAATCGCGCCTCCACTAGATCTTGTTAATACAGAAATCATAAATGCAAACGCTGCGTACACAATCGTCGGCAACCACGATAAAATATAATACTTACTAGCTTCCACAAAAATATTTTGTTTTATAATATTTCCATCTTGGAAAATAAGCTCGCTCCATGCAGGCTGTTGGAATTTATAAATAACAAGTCCACATAAAGTGGAGAAAATCATATTAAATATAAACAATAACGCTGCAAATATCACAATTGCTAAAAATTTAGCTGTCAAAATTTTAAATCGACTCGCTGGTCGTATCGTTAAAAATTTATATGTTCCCCAGCTATATTCATTCGCAAAAATTGTACTTGCATACACGAGGATAAATGGGAGCAATATTGGAAATACGATAAAACCTGTATCTCTCATGAAAGAAAGCGGAGAACTGCTTGCCGGTGCTGTATCTGTATCTAAATGCTTCATCTTAAGCTGATATTCCTTTACAAGCTCGTCCCCAGATCGTTCTGCTAATATAGATTCTTTTTTCATACCTAGCTTTTTCTCTATTTCTACAGTTCGTTCTGTATAATCGGCTTTCCATCCTTTTGTTTCCGGTTCTAAATACTTTACCGTGACCCATCCTAATCCAATTATTAATACTGCAATAACTGCAAAGGGAATAATCGTTCGCTTTCGCTTAAATATTTTATACAGTTCGTTATACACTAAATTAAACAATATCTTTTCCCCCTGTTAATTCTAAAAATTGCTCTTCTAACGTTTTTCTTTCTTCATATACACGATACACTTGAATATTTTTCTCAAGCAATATACGAATAACATTTGGGATTTCTTCATCTTTTACATGAATAAGTAGATCATTACCTTTTATTAAAACATCTTGGTCTAACATTTCTGCTGCTTTATTCGCATCATCTACACGTATACGGATTGTCTCCATCTCTTCTCTTTGATTATGCTGAATATTTTGCGTCGCCACATATTCTCCATGCTGAATAATGATAACTCTATCACACATTAATTCAACTTCTGAAAGTAAGTGACTAGATACAAGTACCGCTTTTCCTTGTTCATGTGCAATTTTCTTTATGTACATTCTCATTTCATGTATTCCACTAGGATCTAATCCATTCGTTGGTTCATCTAATATTAATACATCTGGATCGTGAATAAGCGCTTGAGCAATTCCTAAACGTTGTCTCATGCCGAGTGAATATGCTTTTACTTTTCGGTCAATTACTTGTCCCATCCCTAACAATTTCACTACTTCATCTATACGTTCTTCCGTTACGTTACCATTCATTCGTCCGAAATATGTTAAATTTTCATAGCCGCTCAAAAAAGGATAAAATTCCGGTGTCTCAATTACTGCTCCAATTTTCGCAGCAGTACTTTCAAATTGCTGTTTTACAGATTGACCGTCAATCCAAACTTCACCCTCTGTCATACGAATCATGCCGACCATCATTCTCATTAAAGTCGTTTTTCCAGCACCATTTGGTCCGAGCAAGCCAACTACTTCACCCTTTTTAACTTCGAAACTAATATTTTCTACAAGTGTCTTTGAACCGATTCGCTTCGTTAACCGCTCAACCTTTACAATTGATTGTTCATTTGTCATACTATACAACCTTTCCTTCCCATGCTTTGTCAGGTCTTTACACTGTAACATGATTATTTTTATGTGTAAAATAAGAAAAGGCATGATTTCTCATGCCTTTTCCTTGAATTAAAACGAATTTTCATCTTGTAAACTTTGAACAAATCGAAAACATTGCATCATCGATAATAGGACGATCCCAATCATAATTATACTAACAACTACTATTGCATATATTGTAATCGGTGCACTATTTATCCCTTGTATTCCTGCTATTTTCATAAAGATAATCGTAAATAATTTCAAAAATAACATCCCATTCACTAATCCAAAAACAAACGCTGCTCCATAAATAAATAATTGCTCCTGACATAATAAACATAGTACGTCATTTCTCTTCCTACTCTCTGCTACATAAGATTTAATTTCCTCTTTCCTCACTTGCAGAAGAGAAAACGTTATTTTATATGTAGTAAAAATACAAATAAAAATGAATACAATAAACAGCATGTAAAAGCTCATTTGAAATAAAAGTGTAGTCTCTAATTTCCCAATAGCTCCTTCATTAAATTCGAGCGATATCATAAAAAATAAAATCATAGTACTCATAGCAACCCACATGAATTGCTTCATCCTTTTGGCAGCAAATGTTCTTATATTTTTTCTCACTAACTGACATAAAGACATATGTTCTTCCCCTACCTCACTTCATACCATACTCATTCTATACTACTAGTGTATAAAAATATGACATTTTAAACATCGCACTACAATCTGAATTTTTTCTAAGTCTTTAGTCCTAGAAAATAAAATGGTAAATAATTTACATTAAGAATATAATTGTAAAAAAAGAGGGGTTTCATGCGCATAAAATTGCTATTAATCTTTTCTTTATTATTTCTCAAAAGTTGTAGCCCACTTAAAAACAATGCAGATGCCATTGTTGAGCCATACAAATTAACAGAAGAGCAATCTTCTATTTTACAAATGACTCCTTTTCAAGAAGGATTCAGCATGTTTTATAGCGTTACCCTAAAAAATGAAAAAGATAAAATACATGCTATAATTGATTATTATCAAAATGGTAAAAAAACAAACGTAATTGCGAATATAGCTACCTCCCATTTTCAAGAAAAGAAAGTAAAGCTTTCTTTTTTACCACCTCAATCCCAACTCGATAAAGATGTACAAGTGCAAAAACATTGGTATGTTAATATTGAAGGTAGTTCCCTGCTCGCTCCTGAAGAAGCACCTCCAATCATAAATAGCTCTACCTCTACTACTCTTCAATCTGCTATAAACTTAACATACAATCAAAAGACGACTTTAGCGGCTATAATAAAAACGAATAAAGAAACCGTAAGAATTCCAATGCTTGAGGAAAAAACTGCTATTGACCAACTATTACAAGAAAACGAACATGTTTATCTCTTTAGTATAGAACTAAAAAAGAACACTAAAGCGGAAATGCAATTATATTGCATTTCCGCTTTAGTG
>NZ_QOZX01000050.1:0-58270 GCF_008368895.1 Bacillus sp. BB081 | reverse complement strand
GACGTCGCCAAGCAACTAAACACGAGTCAAATGACTCGTGTTTTTTCGTGTTTTCTTTTATAATCCATAGTAATTAAAAAATGTGTTTAAATAATTATTATTTTGATTAAATACAGGGGAATGTGGCTAGGATAGTGAATAAGCAAAAGAGTTGCAAATTTTATTAATACGTATATAATTAAAGTCAAAGATAGTCAAAGTCAATAAAGGTGGCGGATAAATGAGAAATATATCTGATATCATTGAGCAATATCTAAAGCAAGTTATTGACTTAAGTAATAATAATGTGATTGAAATCAAAAGAAATGAGATTGCGGATCGATTCGAGTGCGTACCATCTCAAATCAATTATGTAATCAATACCCGTTTTACGATAGAAAGAGGATTTGTAGTAGAAAGTAAACGTGGTGGAGGAGGTTACATTCGCATTATAAAAGTCAAACTGCATGACGATATAGACATGATCGATCAAATGCTTCATATGATTGATCATAGCGTTGCGCAAGGGAATGCAGAGAGTATGATTATACGTTTAATAGAAGAGGGAATCATAACAAATCGTGAAGCTAAACTTATGTTAAGTGTACTAGATCGTTCTGTATTATCAATGGATGTTCCTTCTCGAGATGAACTTAGGGCTCGAATATTATGCGCAATGTTAAGAACACTGAAATATAAATAAATATAGCTTTTGTAAAAGAATAATAACTAAGAGATAAGGCAGTTAAATATTGTAGAGGTTTTGAAAAAAGAACACGCACTTTTATTTAAACAAGTAAAGGAAAGTGAACAATCTAGTAATGTATGAAAAGTACTATCAGATAGATCGTTCCTATTGTAAAGGTGGGGATAGTGATGACTTGTCAAAACTGTAATATAAGACCAGCAACTTTACATTATACAAAAGTAATCAACGAAAAGAAGACGGAAGTTCATCTTTGTGAGCAATGTGCAGAACAAAGTGGCTATACGTCTTTCTTTCAATCACCGCAGTCTAACTTTTCATTCCATGATTTATTTGCTGGGTTATTACACGGTGAATCAACAATGTTTGAAGAAGGACAAAATGGGCTTTCGAATACAAGTATATTAAGGTGTCCAGATTGTAAGATGACGTATGAGCAATTTACAAAGGTGGGACGGTTTGGATGTGCTTCTTGTTACGATACATTTAAGGAACATTTAAAGCCATTATTAAAACGTCTGCACGGTGGACATACAGCTCATTGTGGAAAAATTCCGGAACGTATAGAAGGAAATCTTCACTTAAAGAAAGAATTAGATGAACTAAAACTCATTCTGAAACAATACGTACAGAAAGAGGAGTTTGAGAAAGCTGCTGAAGTAAGGGATAATATTCGAGGTCTTGAAAATCAGCTTAGTGAGCATAGAGAGGGGGAATAGTTCTATGTCACTGGACAAAATTATGAATGAAGCGATTAGTCCATGGATGAAGGGGGATGGCCCTGATTCTGATATTGTTTTAAGTAGTCGAATTCGTTTGGCTCGTAATTTTAAAAAATATCAATTCTCTACTATGCAAAACGAAGAAGAAGCTAGACAGATTCATGAATTATTTAAAAAGGAATTTATAAATAAAACGGTAGAACCTTTTGGAGATTTTGAACTATTAAAAATGAATGAATTAACGCCTCTTCAAAGGAGAGTATTAGTTGAAAAGCATTTAATTAGTCCTAACCTTGCAGGAACAGAATATGGAGCATGTCTATTATCAGAAAGCGAACATATTAGTGTTATGCTTAATGAAGAAGACCACATTAGGATACAGTGCTTATTTTCAGGGTTACAGTTATCAGAGGCCATTCAAAGTGCCAATCAAATAGATAATTGGATAGAGGAAGAGGTTGAATATGCTTTTGATGAATCACTTGGATATATAACGAGCTGCCCTACTAACGTTGGTACAGGATTGAGGGCTTCCGTAATGATTCACTTACCGGGACTCGTTTTAACGAAAAGAATTAGCCGCATTATACAAGTAATTCAAAAATTAGGGTTAGTAGTAAGAGGAATATACGGTGAAGGTAGCGAAGCGTTAGGTAATATATTTCAAGTGTCAAATCAAATGACGCTAGGAAAATCTGAAGAAGATATTATTGCAGATTTAAAAAGTGTCATTCAACAAATCATACAGCAAGAAAAAATGGCTAGAGAATTAATTGTACAAAATTCAAGTATTGAGCTTGAAGATAAGGTTTATCGCTCTTATGGCATACTAGCAAACAGTCGGTTAATTCAATCTGCAGAAGCGGCCACTTGCTTATCAGATGTACGACTTGGTATTGATTTAGGATATATAAAAGGTGTATCGAGAAATATTTTGACTGAGCTAATGGTTCTTACACAACCAGGCATTTTACAACAATATGCAGGCGGACCTTTAGGACCAGAAGAAAGAGATTATCGAAGAGCAACCTTAATCCGTGAGCGATTATGTATTGAAAAAAACTAAGCGCAAGTAGGAGGCGATTTCTATGATGTTTGGAAGATTTACAGAAAGAGCACAGAAAGTATTAGCTTTATCTCAAGAGGAAGCAATTCGTATTGGGCATAATAATATTGGAACAGAACACATTTTACTTGGGCTTGTACGCGAAGGGGAAGGAATTGCAGCAAAAGCGTTAATTGCTCTTGGGTTAAGTCCAGAGAAGGTTCAAAAAGAGGTAGAAGCGTTAATTGGACGCGGAACAGAAGCTTCTCAAACTGTACATTATACACCGCGTGCTAAAAAGGTTATTGAGTTGTCTATGGATGAAGCTCGTAAATTAGGTCATTCTTACGTTGGAACAGAACATATCTTACTTGGTTTAATCCGTGAAGGTGAAGGTGTAGCAGCACGTGTTTTAAATAACTTAGGCGTTAGCCTAAATAAGGCAAGACAACAAGTATTGCAACTTCTTGGAAGTAATGAAGCAAGTTCAGGTCACCAAGGTGGTTCTTCAACGAATGCAAATACACCGACACTGGATAGCTTAGCACGTGATTTAACAGTTGTTGCACGTGAAAACCGTCTAGATCCTGTTATCGGTCGTGGTAAAGAAATTCAACGTGTAATTGAAGTTTTAAGCCGTAGAACAAAAAACAATCCTGTATTAATTGGAGAACCTGGTGTAGGTAAAACGGCAATTGCAGAAGGATTAGCACAACAAATTGTAAATAATGAAGTTCCTGAAACATTAAGAGATAAGCGTGTTATGACACTAGATATGGGTACAGTTGTAGCTGGAACGAAATATCGTGGTGAATTTGAAGATCGTTTAAAGAAAGTTATGGATGAAATCCGTCAAGCTGGAAACATTATTCTATTTATTGATGAACTTCATACATTAATTGGTGCAGGTGGAGCAGAAGGTGCAATTGATGCATCGAACATTTTAAAACCATCTTTAGCACGCGGAGAGTTACAATGTATCGGGGCGACAACCTTAGATGAATATCGTAAATATATTGAAAAAGACGCGGCTTTAGAAAGACGTTTCCAACCAATTCACGTTGATGAGCCAAGTTTAGACGAATCAACTCAAATCTTGAAAGGTTTACGTGATCGTTACGAAGCGCATCACCGTGTATCTATTACAGATGATGCAATTGATGCAGCTGTAAAGCTTTCAGACCGCTATATTACAGATCGTTTCTTACCAGATAAAGCAATTGATTTAATTGATGAAGCTGCTTCAAAGGTTCGCTTACGCTCTTATACAACACCACCAAATCTAAAAGAGCTTGAAGTAAAACTTGAGGAAATTAGAAAAGAAAAAGATGCAGCTGTGCAAAGTCAAGAATTTGAAAAAGCTGCTTCCTTACGTGATATGGAACAACGCTTACGTGAAAAGTTAGAAGATACGAAGCGTCAATGGAAAGAGCAACAAGGAAAAGAAAACTCAGAAGTGACAGTAGAAGATATTGCAAATGTCGTTTCTACGTGGACTCGTATACCGGTTTCTAAACTTGCACAAACAGAGACTGATAAATTATTAAACTTAGAATCCATTCTTCACAACCGTGTTATTGGTCAAGATGAAGCGGTAGTAGCTGTAGCGAAAGCTGTTCGTCGTGCTAGAGCAGGATTGAAAGATCCGAAACGCCCGATTGGTTCATTTATTTTCTTAGGACCAACAGGTGTAGGTAAAACAGAACTAGCAAGAGCATTAGCAGAATCTATGTTCGGTGATGAGGATGCAATGATTCGCATCGATATGTCTGAGTACATGGAGAAGCATTCGACTTCTCGTTTAGTTGGATCTCCTCCAGGATATGTTGGATATGAAGAAGGTGGACAATTAACAGAAAAGGTTCGCCGTAAGCCATATTCAGTTGTCCTATTAGATGAAGTAGAGAAAGCTCATCCTGATGTGTTTAACATTTTACTACAAGTATTAGAAGATGGTCGCTTAACGGATTCTAAAGGGCGTACAGTTGATTTCCGTAATACAATTGTTATTATGACATCTAACGTTGGTGCAGATGCGTTAAAACGTAATAAACATCTTGGATTTAACGTACAAGATGAGAGCCGCGATTATTCAGATATGAAAGGTAAAGTAATGGATGAACTGAAAAAGGCATTTCGTCCAGAATTCTTAAACCGTATTGATGAAATTATCGTGTTCCATATGCTTGAGAAAAAACATATTCAAGAGATTGTAACACTTATGGTGAATCAGTTAGTGAAGCGCTTAAAAGAGCAAGAGATTGAATTGCATTTAACAGAAGGAGCGATTTCAGCCATTGCTGATAAAGGATTTGACCGAGAATATGGTGCTCGTCCGCTTCGTAGAGCAATTCAGAAACATGTAGAAGATAGACTATCGGAAGAACTTTTAAAAGGTGCTATTGAGAAAGGACAAAAAGTTATCTTTGATGTTGAAGGGGAATCATTTGTCATTCATAGTGCTGAAAAGGTAAAATAAGTATAGACAAACTAAGAGGGCTACGAGATAGCCCTCTTTCTTGTACGAGAAGGATAAACTGTTTATAGATGAAAGTGAAGTGAAATATAAAACGATATGGCTAAAAAGAAAACAAAATTCACATGTCAAGAGTGTGGTTATCAGTCACCAAAATATATGGGAAAATGCCCTGGTTGTGGTCAATGGAATACGCTTGTTGAAGAGATGGAACCGGTTGTATCATCAAGACGCCTTAATTATGCCAATGCAATTCAATCGGAAGTAACAAAACCAAGACGCCTAACAGAAGTAGAAACAAAATCTGAGGCACGTATTGAAACGAAATTTCAAGAGTTTAACCGTGTACTTGGTGGTGGGATTGTAGATGGATCCTTAGTACTTATTGGTGGAGACCCTGGGATTGGGAAATCAACATTGTTATTACAAATTTCATCGCAATTAGCAGATTCTTCATATGATGTACTATACATATCAGGTGAGGAGTCAGCAAAGCAGATTAAACTTCGTGCAGATCGTTTGCATGTAAAGGGTAGTAATCTATTTGTTGTAGCAGAAACTGATCTACAGCGAATTGCAGCGCACATTGAAGAGATGAATCCAGCCTTTGTTGTTATTGACTCTATTCAAACGATACATTTACCTGAAGTGACGTCAGCCCCAGGAAGTGTAGCGCAAGTACGTGAATGTACAGCGGAATTAATGAAACTTGCAAAAACGAAAGGAATTCCTATTTTTATCGTCGGACATGTAACAAAAGAGGGGGCAATTGCAGGACCTCGTATGTTAGAACATATGGTCGATGCAGTTCTTTACTTTGAAGGAGATCGCCATCATACATATCGTATCTTGCGAGCTGTGAAGAATCGTTTTGGTTCCACGAATGAAATGGGTATTTTTGAAATGAAAGAGCTTGGTCTTGCGGAAGTCTTAAACCCTTCTGAAATTTTTCTTGAGGAAAGACCCGTTGGAGTCGCAGGATCAACAGTAGTTGCCTCAATGGAAGGAACAAGACCGGTTTTAGTAGAAATACAAGCATTAATCTCCCCTACTAGTTTTGGAAACCCTCGAAGAATGGCGACGGGAATTGATCATAACCGTGTATCGCTTATTATGGCAGTGCTAGAAAAAAGAACAGGTTTATTATTGCAAAACCAAGACGCATATTTAAAAGTAGCAGGTGGTTTGAAATTAGATGAACCAGCAATTGATTTAGCTGTGGCTTTAAGTATTGCTTCAAGTTTTAGAGATAAATCTACGACACCAACTGATGCAGTAATAGGAGAAGTAGGATTAACTGGAGAAATAAGAAGAGTATCAAGAATTGAACAACGTGTACAAGAAGCAGCTAAATTAGGATTTCAACGTGCTATTATTCCTAGAAAAAATTTGGGGGGATGGACAATTCCGGATGGGATTGAGGTAGTAGGTGTATCTAATTTAGGGGAAGCGCTTCGTTTGACATTAGGAGGCTAGGCTATGGAAGAAAACAAGCAACGTGTCAAAAGCATGATTAATATTTTACAGCTCGTGGCCCCAGGAACACCACTGCGCGAAGGGATAGATAACGTGCTTCGCGCACAAACAGGGGGACTAATTGTTCTTGGGTATAATGAACAAATTAAAAGTATTGTTGATGGGGGATTTCACATTAATTGTGCATTCTCTCCTGCTAGTTTATACGAATTAGCAAAAATGGATGGGGCACTTATTTTAAATGAAACTGGAAGTAAAATTTTAATTGCAAATGCACAGTTAGTTCCAGAGGCATCTATTGATTCTATTGAAACAGGTATGCGCCACCGGACGGCAGAGCGTGTAGCAAAGCAGACAGGTAGTCTTGTTGTGGCTATTTCACAAAGACGTAACGTAATTACACTATATCAAGGGAATTTACGTTATACACTAAAGGATATAGGTGTTATTTTAACAAAGGCAAACCAAGCTATTCAAACGTTAGAAAAATATAAGGCTGTATGGAATGATGGTATTACGAATTTGGGCATTCTAGAATTTGAAGAAGTCGTTACAATGTCCGAGGTGGTTCATGTGTTACATAGTGTTGAAATGGTACTGCGGATTAAAAATGAAATATTGAGCTATATTCATGAGCTAGGAACGGAAGGTAGGTTAATTCGTTTACAACTTACAGAACTACTAGCTGATTTAGAGGCAGAGGCAGCGTTATTAATTAAAGATTATTATCAAGAAAAAACACAAGACCATCATCAAATTTTGAAAAAGTTACAAGATCTTGCGAATACACAACTTCTAGAGGATAGCGATTTAGTTAAATTGCTTGGCTATCCAGGACAAATGAGTTTAGAAGAAAGTGTGACGCCGAGAGGATACCGAATCACAAGCAAAATTTCGCGCGTTCCGCCACTTATCATTGAAAATTTAATTAATCGATTTAAGACTTTGCAAGGTGTTTGTCGAGCAACTATTAATGAATTGGATGATGTGGAAGGAATTGGAGAAGTCAGGGCGAAGAAAATACGAGAAGGCCTAAAAAGAATCCAAGAGCATCTCTATATGAGTAGACACAATTAAGAATATTACATTGATTCCATAATATAACGACACTAGAACATTTTTGGTATATGATATGGTATATTGGTAAATAAAACTATTTATAAAAAAACACGTCCGCTTTTGCATTCGGCGTTTTGATTAGCGAAACAATGGTTAATAATGAGTAGGAGGTGGTTCGATGTTAAAACGGATTGTACAGCTCTTCTTTCTAGTAATTGGCGGAGCGTTAGGGATTTACTTAATCCCAAAAGTTATTAATGTATTAGACATCGGTGCTGTTCCATTATTGGAAGGATCGTATGTTCGTGCAATTATTGGTGCAATTATTTTATTTTTAACAACATTTTGGCTTGTAGATTATATTGTTCAACTTATTAAGCATATTGAAGAGGCACTTGTAAAGGCGCCTGTAGCGGATGTTTTATTTGGTACATTAGGATTAATCTCTGGTCTTATTGTTGCATATTTAATTTTAATACCAATTCGTGAATTTACAATTCCAGTTATTAGTACAGTGTTGCAAGTGTTCTTTACTCTTTTACTTGGATATTTAGGATTCCAAGTAGGGTTTAAAAAGAGGAATGAATTGCTAGGATTATTTACATTACCACAACGTGGGAAGAAGAAAAATAATAATAGTGAGAATGAAGAAACTGAGGTAGAAGAATCTACAACTCATTGGAAAATTCTCGATACGAGTGTAATTATCGATGGGCGTATTGCTGATATTTGCCAAACAAAGTTTTTAGAAGGAACAATTGTGATTCCACAATTCGTGTTAGAAGAACTTCAGCACATTGCCGATTCTTCTGATGCTTTAAAGCGTAATCGTGGTCGCAGAGGATTAGATATTTTAAATCGTATTCAAAAAGAGATGCCAATTCCGGTAGAAATTTATGAAGGCGATTTCGATGATATTCAAGAAGTGGATAGCAAACTTGTAAAGTTGGCGAAAATCACTGGTGGAACGGTAGTAACGAATGATTTCAACTTAAACAAAGTTTCTGAATTACAAGGGGTAACGGTGTTAAATATTAACGATTTAGCTAATGCAATTAAACCTGTCGTACTCCCAGGTGAAGAACTGAGTGTTTATGTTGTCAAAGATGGAAAAGAACAAAATCAAGGTGTTGCATATTTAGATGATGGCACGATGATTGTAGTAGAAGATGGTAGAGAATATGTAGGTTCACAACTCAATGTGCTTGTTACTAGTGTGTTACAAACATCGGCTGGGCGTATGATTTTCGCCAAACGTAAATTATTAGAAAAAGCATTATAAGTAGAGGATTATTAATATGTATACATTAATTATTCCAGCAGCTGGTCAAGGTAAGCGGATGGGTGCTGGTAAAAACAAGTTGTTCTTACTTATTAATGAAGTACCGATTATTGTGCATACGTTACGTGCTTTTGAAAAAGATAAAGCATGCAAAAGTATTATTATGGCAATTAACGAAGAAGAACGTCCGTATTTTGAAGAATTAATGCAGGAGTATCCGATTGAAAAGCCAGTACAATTTATTCAGGGCGGAGCCGAAAGACAAGATAGTGTATATAACGCCATTCAGTATACTAGTGATGTTGAGTATGTTCTTGTACATGACGGTGCCCGTCCATTTGTAACGAATAAAGTGATTCAAGATGTATTAACTGCAGCGGAAAAATATGGAGCGTCCATTTGTGCGGTACCAGTGAAAGATACAGTTAAGAAAGTAGAGCAGGGTATCGTTGTCGAAACGGTAGAAAGATCTCAGCTTAAAGCTGTACAAACACCACAAGGGTTCGCTGTTTCTCTTTTGTTAGAAGCTCATAGAAGTGCAAAACAGGGTTGTTTCCTTGGTACAGATGATGCAAGCCTCGTAGAACGTATCGGGAAGCAAGTAGGTGTAGTAGAGGGGAGTTACTATAATATTAAAGTGACGACTCCAGAGGATTTATTAATTGCTGAAAGTTTCCTTCATGTTCAAAAGAAATGACAGTGATGATTATAGCGAAGAAAAGCTCGGCAACAGCCGGGCTTTTCTTTATAAGGATAGCGATATAATATAGAATCATAAAGCTCTGTAGTTTAGCTTGAGGAGGATGTAAAAAATGTTTCGAATTGGACAAGGTTTTGATGTGCATGAGTTTGCGGAAGGTAGACCGTTAATTATTGGTGGAATTACAATTCCTCATGAGAAAGGATTAATTGGTCATTCAGATGCAGACGTATTGTTACATACGATTGCGGATGCGTGTTTAGGTGCAATTGCAGCTGGGGATATTGGAAAGCATTTCCCTGATACAGATCCTGCCTTTAAAGATGCTGATTCAGCTGTATTGCTGCAAAAGGTTTGGGAATTTGTACGTGAACAAGGTTACGAGTTAGGGAATCTAGATTGTACAATTATTGCTCAAAAGCCAAAGATGGCACCACATATTGAAAGTATGCGTAAACGTATTTGTGAACTATTAGAAACGTCTATTGACAATATCAATGTAAAGGCAACAACAACAGAAAAATTAGGATTTACAGGTAGAGAAGAAGGAATTGCTTCTCAAGCAGTTGTTTTATTACAGAAAAAATAATGGTTTTTAATTCGTAAGATGGATAATCACATTTTTTTGGTGTACAATTATAGAATGTGTTGACATTAAGAATGGAAGGTGTACCAATTATGGAAAAGCAAGTGAGAGTGCGCTATGCGCCAAGTCCAACAGGACACTTACATATCGGAAATGCGCGTACGGCATTATTTAATTATTTATTTGCTCGTCATCAAGATGGTAAGTTTATTATTCGTATTGAAGATACTGATGTGAAACGTAATGTTGCTGGTGGAGAAGAAAGCCAATTAAAATACTTGAAATGGCTCGGTATGGACTGGGATGAAGGTGTTGATGTTGGTGGTGAATTTGGACCATATCGTCAAACAGAGCGTTTAGATATTTATAAAAAATTATATGAAGATTTATTAGAGCGCGGTTTAGCTTACAAATGTTATATGACAGAAGAAGAGCTAGAAGCAGAGCGTGAAGGGCAAATCTCTCGTGGTGAAACACCGCGTTATGCTGGAAACCACCGTGATTTAACTGAGGAGCAAATGAAGGGATTTGAGGCTGAAGGCCGCATTCCGAGTATTCGTTTCCGTGTACCGGTTGATCGCGACTACACGTTTAAAGATATCGTAAAAGATGAAGTTGCATTCCATTCAAATGATTTCGGTGATTTCGTTATCGTGAAAAAAGATGGAATTCCAACTTATAACTTTGCGGTAGCAGTAGATGATCACTTAATGGAGATTACACATGTACTTCGTGGTGATGATCATATTTCAAATACGCCAAAACAAATGATGATTTACGAAGCTTTCGGTTGGGATATTCCGCAATTTGGTCATATGACTTTAATTGTAAACGAAAGCCGTAAAAAGTTAAGTAAGCGTGATGAATCTATTATTCAATTTATTGAGCAATATAAAGAGCTTGGATATCTTCCAGAAGCAATCTTTAACTTTATTGCACTATTAGGTTGGTCGCCAGTAGGAGAAGAGGAAATCTTCTCTCAAGATGAGTTTATCAAAATGTTCGATGCAGCTCGTTTATCAAAATCGCCAGCATTATTTGATTCTCAAAAACTAAAATGGATGAACAACCAATATATGAAAAAGCAAGACTTAGATATGGTGGTAGAGTTAAGTTTACCGCATCTAGTGAAAGCTGGACGTATAGGTGAGACTTTAAGTGAACAAGAACAAGCTTGGATTCGTGATGTAATTGCGTTATATCATGAACAAATGAGTTTTGGAGCTGAAATTGTAGAGCTTTCTGAAATGTTCTTCAAAGATCATGTTGATTATGAAGAAGAAGGGCAAGAAGTATTAAAAGGTGAACAAGTACCAGAAGTACTTCGTGCATTTGCGGGTCAAGTAGAAGCACTAGAAGCGATGGAACCAGCAGCAATTAAGGCGGCTATTAAAGCAGTGCAAAAGGAAACAGGTCATAAAGGTAAAAACTTATTTATGCCAATTCGTGTTGCAACTACTGGTCAAACACATGGCCCAGAGCTTCCTAATGCTATTGCACTTCTTGGAAAAGAAAAAGTTTTAAATCGTCTTCAAAAAGTAATTGGTTAACATTTTCTAGATTTAGAAATATAATAAGTATACTTAAAACCTAATAAGGAAAAGCGACGAGAAGGAGAAGTAGAAAATCAGGCTTTTTACAGAGAGAACCACCTTTAGGCTGGAAGTGGTTTATAAGTGGATTTTTGAAATGCCCCTTCGAGTCTTCTGCTGAACAGCGAATTGTTTTGTGAAACGTCTTAGGGCGTAAAGTAAGCAGAAGCGGTGTACACCGTTATCATAGATGAGTTTGAGGCTTTTTTTAGCCTAAACAGAGTGGAACCGCGCTTATAAGGCGTCTCTGTCAATATGACAGAGGCGTCTTTTTTTATACCGTAAAAGTGGATATGAGTATAAGTTTTATCCCTGTGTATAAAGATTTAGGGGGATAAGTAGGGAGTAAAGGGAGTTAGTTCACTCGAAAAAGCAGCCCATAAAGGGGAGGGAACATCGATGTTTAAGAGGCTTCGGGAAGATATTGAAGTCGTTTTTGAACAGGATCCAGCGGCAAGAAGTTATTTCGAAGTCATTTTGACTTACTCTGGATTACATGCAGTTTGGGCCCATCGAATTGCACATGCTTTTTATAAAAAGAATTTCTTTTTTATTGCACGTTGGATCTCACAAGTTAGTCGTTTCTTTACTGGTATTGAGATTCACCCAGGAGCAACAATTGGTCGTCGTTTTTTCATAGACCATGGAATGGGGGTTGTAATTGGAGAAACGTGCGAAATTGGTGATAATGTAACGATCTATCAAGGTGTTACATTAGGTGGTACGGGTAAAGAAAAGGGGAAGAGGCATCCTACAATTCAGGATAATGTATTAATTGCAACAGGTGCTAAAGTACTAGGTTCTATTACAGTTGGAGAGAATTCTAAAATTGGAGCAGGGTCTGTCGTATTAAAAGAAGTGCCTGCACATTCTACAGTTGTAGGTATACCTGGCCGAGTCGTTATTCAAAATGGAGTAAAGATCGGTCAAGAATTAAATCATTCTGACCTTCCAGACCCAATTTTTGATAAGTTAAAGGTCATGGAAGTAGAACTTGATAAATTGAAAAAACAACTTGAAGTAAAGGTAGAAAGGAAGGATAAAAATGACTATTCACATTTATAATACGTTAACGCGTCAAAAGGAAGAGTTTACTCCATTAGAAGAAAATAAGGTAAAGATGTATGTGTGTGGACCTACAGTTTATAACTATATTCACATTGGGAATGCAAGACCACCTATGGTATTTGATACGGTACGCCGTTATTTAGAATATAAAGGGTATGATGTGCAGTATGTATCTAACTTTACTGACGTAGATGATAAATTAATTAAAGCAGCAAATGAATTAGGTGAAGATGTGCCGACAATTGCTGACCGTTTCGTTGAAGCGTATTTTGAAGATGTAACGGCACTAGGTTGCAAACATGCAACAGTTCATCCGCGTGTAACGGAAAATATGGATATCATTATTGAATTTATTCAAGAACTTGTGAATAAAGGATATGCATATGAATCAGAAGGTGATGTGTACTTTAGAACGAAGGAATTTGAAGGATACGGTAAATTATCGCATCAACCAATCGCCGACTTACGTCACGGTGCGCGCATTGAAGTAGGAGAAAAGAAACAAGACCCTCTTGATTTTGCTTTATGGAAAGCTGCGAAAGAAGGAGAAATCTTCTGGGAAAGCCCTTGGGGGAAAGGTCGTCCAGGCTGGCATATTGAATGCTCAGCAATGGCGCGTAAATACTTAGGAGATACAATCGATATTCATGCTGGTGGTCAAGACTTGGCATTTCCTCATCATGAGAATGAAATTGCGCAGTCTGAGGCATTAACAGGAAAAACATTTGCACGTTATTGGATGCACAATGGATATATTAATATTAATAATGAGAAGATGTCTAAGTCACTGGGGAACTTCATTTTAGTTCACGATATCATTAAGCAATATGATCCACAGCTAATTAGATTCTTTATGCTATCGGTACATTACCGTCACCCAATTAATTTCAGTGAAGATTTACTACAAAGCACAAATAATGGACTGGAAAGAATTAAAACGGCTTACGGTAATTTAAAACACCGTATGGAAAGTAGTACTGATTTAACAGATCATAATGAGAAATGGTTAGCGGAACTGGAAAAATTCCAGACTGCATTTGAAGAAGCAATGAATGATGACTTCAACACTGCTAATGCAATCACTGAGTTATATAATGTAGCAAATCATGCAAATCAATATTTACTGGAAGAACATACGTCTACAGTGGTAATTGAAGCATACGTAAAACAACTTGAAACATTATTTGATATTTTAGGGTTAGAATTAGCGCAAGAAGAGTTGCTTGATGAAGAAATTGAGGTACTTATTCAAAAGCGCATTGAAGCTCGTAAAAATCGTGATTTTACGTTATCGGATCAAATTCGCGATGATTTAAAAGACCGTAATATTATTTTAGAAGATACCGCTCAAGGTACAAGATGGAAAAGAGGATAAGAATGATTGATGCAAAGCAATTAAACAGCTTAGCGTTAGCATATATGGGTGATGCGGTATACGAACAATATATCCGCTATCACCTACTTCAAAAAGGGAAAGTTCGTCCTAATCAATTGCATCGATTAGGGACAAGCTTTGTTTCGGCAAAAGCACAGGCGAAAGTTGTTTATCATTTATTAGAGACAGCATTTTTAACAGAGGAAGAAGAGGCGGTACTAAGAAGAGGGCGTAATGCAAATTCAGGTACTGTCCCGAAAAATACTGATGTACAAACATATCGATATAGTACAGCCTTTGAAGCACTAATTGGCTATCATCACTTATTAAATAATCGTGAAAGATTAGACGAAATTGTATATAAGGCAATTGCTGTTTTAGAAGAAAAGGAAGGGGGCACATCATCATGAGTAGTGAATATATTATCGGACGTAACCCTGTAATTGAAGCGTTACGCTCAGGAAGAGATATTAATAAAATTTGGATCGCGGAAGGTGCTGCCAAAGGACAGATACAAATTGTACTAGCACTAGCGAAAGAAAATAAGATTATTTTACAACATGCACCAAAGAAGAAGTTAGATCAATTAGTTGAGGGGAACCATCAAGGTGTAATTGCTCAAGTGGCTGCATATCAATATGCTGAGCTAGAAGATCTATTTAAAGTGGCAGAGAAGCGTAACGAAGATCCGTTCTTCTTAATTTTAGATGAAATTGAAGACCCGCATAACCTAGGTTCTATTATGCGTACTGCGGATGCAACAGGAGCTCATGGAATTATTATTCCGAAAAGAAGAGCTGTGGGACTTACTGCATCAGTTGCGAAAGCATCGACTGGAGCAATTGAATATATTCCTGTTGCACGTGTAACGAATTTATCTCGTACAATCGATGAATTAAAAGAACGTGGACTTTGGATTGCTGGTACAGATGCAAAAGGGAAAACGGATTACCGTAATTTAGATGGTAAAATGCCAATTGGATTAGTAATTGGAAGTGAAGGAAAAGGTATGAGTCGTATTATTGGTGAAAAATGTGATTTCTTAATTACTTTACCGATGGTCGGTAAAGTTACATCCTTAAATGCTTCAGTAGCCGCAAGTTTGTTAATGTATGAGGTATATCGTAAGCGTCACGAAATTGGTAAATAAAAAATGAACGATATTTTAATCGTTGACGGTTACAACATTATCGGAGCTTGGGGAGACTTGAAGAAACTACGGGATGTAGATTTGCAATCATCAAGAGATGCACTGATTGATAAGATGGCGGATTACCAAGGATACACAGGTACAAAGGTAATGATAGTCTTTGATGCTTATACAGTCCAAGGTATTGAAAAAAAGATGAAACAATCGCGTGTGGAAGTCATATTCACGAGGAAGAATCAAACTGCAGATGAAAAGATAGAGCAGCTTGCGATTGAGCTTAGAAATATAAATACGCAAATATATGTTGCGACTTCTGATTATACGGAACAATGGGTTATATTTGCGCAAGGTGCTCTTCGGAAATCTGCACGTGAATTAGAGTTGGAAGTACAAGCGATGGAGCAACAAGTAAGAAGGCGTACACAAGACACAAAAGAAAAGCAACCCGCCATGCGAAAGATATTTAGTAAAGATATTACAGAAAAATTAGAAAAATTAAGAAGAGGAGAGCGTTGAAGCATTGACGCTCTTTATCTTTTTACTGTATAATATTGCTAAATAAATAGCGGTCGGAGGGATCAAGGTGGAAGCAGGCTTCGTAAGTGTAGGCGACGTTACATTTCGTGATTTAGAGGATGAGGCAATCGTTGAGTTAGTTCGAAAAGGTAATACTGACGCTCTAGAATATTTGATTCACAAATATAAGAACTTTGTTCGCGCGAAATCAAGATCTTATTTCTTAGTGGGTGCCGATCGAGAAGATATTGTTCAAGAAGGTATGATTGGATTGTTTAAAGCGATTCGTGATTATAAAGAGGACAAGCTGTCTTCATTCAAAGCATTTGCTGAACTGTGTATCACTCGGCAAATTATTACCGCTATTAAAACAGCAACAAGGCAAAAACATATTCCGTTAAATTCATATGTGTCTTTAGATAAGCCGATTTATGATGAGGAATCTGATCGGACATTATTAGATGTTATTTCGGAAGCGAAGGTAACGGATCCTGAAGAAATGATTATAAGTCAGGAAGAATATACAGACATAGAATCTAAAATATCTGAATTATTAAGCGATTTAGAAAGAAAAGTGCTTTCTTTATATCTGGATGGTCGTTCTTATCAAGAGATTTCGGAACAGTTAAATAGACATGTGAAATCTATTGATAACGCTTTACAGAGGGTGAAGCGGAAATTGGAACGATATATGGAAATGAGAGAGAGTACCACTTTAAATTCATAACAAATGCTACAGGTGTAAAAAATCACCTGTTTTCTTTTTGTAGAGAGTGCAAAAGGCATGTCATTGACATTGTCTTTTGTTGTATGATACATTTTTAGGGACATAATGTTACAAGGTTGGTGTAACTAATGAGGAAAAAAGTTGTACTCTCATGTGAAGAGTGTAAAAATCGAAACTACTCTACGATGAAAGATACGAGCTCAGTAGAGCGACTTGAAATAAAGAAGTTTTGTAAAACATGCAATCAGCATACAGTTCACAAGGAAACAAAATAAATAATTGAAATAATACACTGGAGGTCCCGTAGATGCGTTTAACGAACTTTTTCGGCGATGTAGGTCGCGAAATGAAAAAAGTAAGTTGGCCTAAAAAAGATGAATTACTCCGTTCAACAGCGACTGTTATCGCTACAGTTGTCTTCTTTGCGATTTTCTTCGCAGTGGTTGATATGGGCATTTCTTCTTTAATTCGGTTAATTCTTGGTTAATTCTTGAATAAGAAGCACTTATCCATGATATAATGTTATTTATAAGAACTGTGTAAAAGCCCGGTGAACGGGTTTTTTCATTTGCGCAAAAAAATGTACGTCAGGGAGGGAAGGACGCTCGTCCTAAATGAATGGAAAAAAGTTGGTATGTTGTCCATACTTATTCTGGATATGAAAATAAAGTAAAAGCAAACCTAGAGAAACGTGTAGAATCAATGGGTATGCAAGATAAAATTTTCCGTGTTGTTGTCCCGGAAGAAGTAGAAGTAGAAATGAAAAACGGTAAAGAAAAATTAATGAAAAGAAAAGTGTTCCCAGGTTATGTATTAGTAGAGTTAATCATGACTGATGACTCTTGGTATGTTGTACGTAACACGCCAGGTGTAACTGGGTTCGTTGGTTCTTCTGGTTCTGGATCTAAACCATCGCCTCTATTAGAAGAAGAAGTGGTTACCATTATGAAGCATATGGGAATGGACAACGAAGTGGTTGATTTCGACTTTGAACTTCATGAGACAGTGCGTGTAAATGAGGGGCCATTCGCAGATTATACAGGTGCTATTGAAGAAATTGATGTGGAGAAGAAAAAGGTTAGCGTGCTTGTGGACATGTTTGGTCGCGAGACTCCAGTTGAGCTTGACTTCCATCAAATTGAAAAATTATAAAATGAAACTTGAAATGAATTGTAAAAAGTGATAATATCTTTTAAGTCAGTACGTCTTCGTTATCGGAGACGTTTTTTGAAAGATTTTATCCTTACAGATAAAATATGACGTGGGAGGGCAAATCACTGTCCAATTGACCACATCACGGACTTAAGGAGGTGTGTCTCGTGGCTAAAAAGGTAATTAAAATGGTAAAGCTTCAAATTCCTGCAGGTAAAGCTAACCCAGCTCCACCAGTTGGTCCAGCATTAGGACAAGCAGGTGTTAACATCATGGGCTTCTGTAAAGAGTTTAACGCTCGTACAGCTGATCAAGCTGGTCTTATCATCCCTGTTGAAATTACGGTATTTGAGGACCGTTCATTCACTTTCATTACTAAAACTCCTCCTGCTGCTGTTCTTCTTAAGAAAGTAGCTGGTATTGAGTCTGGTTCTGGTGAACCAAACCGTAATAAAGTGGCAACTGTTAAGCGTGATAAAGTACGCGAAATCGCTGAAACTAAAATGCCTGACCTAAACGCTGCTAGTGTAGAAGCTGCAATGCGTATGGTTGAAGGTACTGCACGCAGTATGGGCATCGTTATCGAAGACTAATTCGATTTGTTTTTAAAAAAGGTTGCGGGTCTGGAATTCCAATTCGCAACCTTTATTATCGTAAATGATTATCGTTTTTAAATAAATGGATGGCGCGCATCCTCAGGTTATACCTGAAAATAAGCGTAAACGTGGGAGGTTATTCCGCTAAAACCACATTCGAGGAGGAAATAAAAATGGCTAAAAGAGGTAAAAAGTACGTAGAAGCTGCAAAGCTTGTTGATCGTGCAACTGCTTACTCTGCAACAGAAGCAGTAGAATTAGTAAAGAAAACAAACACAGCTAAATTTGATGCGACTGTAGAAGTTGCATTCCGTTTAGGTGTTGACCCTAAGAAAGCTGACCAACAAATCCGTGGTGCAGTTGTTCTTCCACACGGTACTGGTAAAGTACAACGTGTATTAGTATTCGCTAAAGGTGAAAAGGCTAAAGAAGCTGAAGCTGCTGGAGCTGACTTCGTAGGCGATGCTGATTACATCGGTAAAATCCAACAAGGTTGGTTCGATTTCGATGTAGTAGTAGCAACTCCTGACATGATGGGTGAAGTTGGTAAACTTGGTCGCGTATTAGGACCTAAAGGTTTAATGCCAAACCCTAAAACTGGAACAGTTACTTTCGATGTAACTAAAGCTGTTAACGAAATCAAAGCTGGTAAAGTTGAATACCGCGTTGATAAAGCTGGTAACATCCACGTTCCAATCGGTAAAGTATCTTTCGAAGATGCTAAATTAGTAGAAAACTTCGGAACAATTGCTGACACTTTACAAAAAGTTAAGCCAGCTGCTGCAAAAGGTACTTACATGAAGAACGTAACAGTTGCTTCTACAATGGGACCTGGCGTACGTGTAGACGTTTCTACATTAGCGTAAAATTTGGAAGTTGACTTCATAAAGAAGTTTTTATATAATCATTTATGTTGTGAATTTAATTAGTGTACCGTAGACAGTAGGTGTCAATAGACTTAATTTCCTACCTAGGTGTTAATATACGAAACGGAATTTTTTTCTGTGACTATATGCCTCCATGTCTACAAGTTGGGCATGGAGGTTTTTAGTGCACTTTCGGTACATCTTCTATATAATCTACAGGAGGTGTAATAACATGAGCAAAGTAATCGAAACTAAACAACAAGTTGTAACTGAAATCGCGGACAAACTTCGCGGAAGTAAATCTACAATCGTTGTTGACTACCGTGGTTTAACAGTTTCTGAAGTAACAGAATTACGTAAAAACTTACGTGAAGCTGGCGTTGAGTTCAAAGTTTACAAAAACTCTTTAACTCGTCGTGCTGCAGAGTCTGCTGAAATGGCTGAGTTAAACGAATTCTTAACAGGACCAAACGCAATCGCGTTCAGTAACGAGGATGTAGTTGCTCCTGCGAAAGTATTAAACGACTTCGCTACAAAACATGAAGCTTTAGAAATTAAAGCTGGTGTAATCGAAGGTAAACTTGTAACACTTGATGAGGTTAAAGCTATCGCTACTCTTCCATCACGTGAAGGCTTACTTTCTATGCTTCTTAGCGTTCTTCAAGCTCCAATCCGTAACCTTGCACTTGCTACTAAAGCAGTTGCAGAACAAAAGGAAGAGCAAGGCGCTTAATTTTTTAAAAGATAATTACTTGTTATCTATAAAACAATACAAACCTATTTAAGGGAGGATATTTACAATGACTAAAGAACAAATCATTGAAGCAGTTAAATCTATGACTGTATTAGAACTTAACGACTTAGTAAAAGCTATCGAGGAAGAATTCGGCGTAACTGCTGCTGCTCCTGTAGCTGTAGCTGGTGGCGCTGGTGAAGCTGCTGCAGAGAAAACTGAATTTGACGTAGTACTTGCAAGTGCTGGCGCTCAAAAAATCAAAGTTATCAAAGCTGTACGTGAAATCACTGGTCTTGGCTTAAAAGAAGCTAAAGAATTAGTTGACAACACTCCAAAAGCAATCAAAGAAGGCGTTTCTAAAGAGGAAGCTGAAGAAATGAAAGCTAAACTTGAAGAAGTTGGCGCTGCTGTAGAAGTTAAGTAATTAACTTTTGATGCTTTAAAAAAAGCTCGCTCTCATGCGAGCTTTTTTTTTAACTGTAAAGAAAAGAGGTGGCCATATGGCAGACCATTATTTTTCTAACGACCCTTCTAGTAAAAGTGATCGTAAACGATGGGAATTTACACTTCGTGGATCTCAATTTACTTTCTTATCTGACCGTGGGGTGTTCTCGAAAAACGAAGTGGACTTTGGTTCTCGTCTTTTAATTGAAGCGTTTCAAGTGCCAGATATTAAAGGTGATATATTAGACGTAGGTTGTGGATATGGACCAATTGGTTTATCGTTGGCGAAAGAGTTTCAAGACCGTAAAGTTCACATGGTGGATGTGAATGAAAGGGCGCTTGAGCTTGCGAAAGAAAATGCCGCTAACAATAGAATTGGAAATGTACACATTTTTCAAAGTAGCGTCTATGAAAATGTAGATGGTATGTATGCTGCTATTCTATCTAATCCTCCAATTCGTGCAGGTAAAGATATCGTGCATGAGATTTTAGAAAAGGCTGTAGAGTATTTAGTTCCAGGTGGAGAGTTGTGGATTGTTATTCAAAAGAAGCAAGGTGCACCATCTGCACTGAAGAAACTAGAGGAAGTATTTTCTGAAGTCGAAGTTGTAGAAAAGAAAAAAGGATATTATATCATAAAATCAAAAAAACGTTGACGGTTATTTTTGGCTATGTTAACATTATACAATGCCAATATATGATTTTCTGCGTTGAGAAAGATGTATATTTTTGTTTCTCTTGGAAAAGATAGTAAAATCAGCAGATTATGAAACAGAATGATGGTTTTCTTATAGAAGCCATTTTTCTTTTTTGAGCAGGTAGAAAGACTCAACGTATTTATCTTTAAGAGAAAAAAACTACGCTAATAGCAGTAGTTGTATTTATTTGTGATTTTGCACAAATTTTTTTGTGCATTTATAATACTCATGATTTGAGGGGTGAAGCAGTTGACAGGTCAACTAGTTCAATACGGACGCCACCGCCAACGAAGAAGTTATGCCCGTATTAGTGAAGTATTAGAGTTACCAAATCTTATCGAAATTCAAACCTCTTCTTATCAGTGGTTTCTTGATGAGGGTTTGCGAGAAATGTTCCAGGACATTTCTCCGATCGAAGACTTTACGGGAAATCTATCGCTTGAATTTATCGACTACAGCTTAGGTGAACCTAAATACTCTGTAGACGAATGCAAAGAGCGTGATGTGACGTATGCAGCACCACTTCGTGTAAAAGTGCGTCTAATCAACAAGGAAACTGGTGAAGTAAAAGAACAAGATGTGTTCATGGGAGATTTCCCACTCATGACAGAGACTGGAACATTCGTAATTAACGGTGCAGAACGTGTTATCGTTTCCCAGTTAGTTCGCTCTCCAAGCGTATACTATAGTGGCAAAGTGGATAAAAACGGAAAACGTGGTTTTACTGCTACTGTAATTCCAAACCGCGGAGCTTGGTTAGAGTATGAGACAGATGCTAAGGATGTTGTATATGTGCGTATTGACCGTACGCGTAAACTTCCTGTAACTGTTTTGTTACGCGCATTAGGGTTTGGCTCTGATCAAGAAATCACCGAGCTTTTAGGTGATAACGAATACTTAAGCAACACATTAGAAAAAGACAACACAGATAGCACAGAAAAAGCATTGCTTGAAATTTATGAGCGTCTACGTCCTGGTGAACCACCAACAGTAGAAAATGCTAAGAGCTTACTTGTGTCTCGTTTCTTCGATCCAAAGCGCTATGATTTAGCAAATGTAGGTCGCTATAAGATCAACAAGAAGTTACACATTAAAAACAGATTGTTTAATCAACGCTTAGCTGAAACATTAGTGGATCCAGAAACTGGTGAAATTTTAGCGGCGGAAGGAACAATCTTAGATCGTCGTACACTTGATCGCATTTTACCTTACTTAGAGAAAAACATTGGATTCAAAACAGCGAAACCAATGGGTGGAGTGGTAGAAGGCGATGTTGAGCTGCAATCTATTAAGATTTATGCTCCTGAGTCAGAAGGCGAACGCGTAATTAATGTAATTGGTAATGCAAATATTACTCGTGATGTAAAACACATCACACCAGGTGATATCCTTGCTTCTATCAGTTACTTCTTCAACCTACTATACAAAGTAGGGGATACAGATGATATCGACCATTTAGGAAACCGTCGTCTGCGTTCTGTTGGAGAACTATTACAAAATCAATTCCGTATCGGTCTTTCTCGTATGGAACGTGTTGTTCGTGAGAGAATGTCGATTCAAGATACAAATGCAATTACACCACAAGCGTTAATTAACATTCGCCCGGTTATTGCATCTATTAAAGAGTTCTTCGGAAGTTCTCAGTTATCTCAGTTCATGGATCAAACAAACCCATTAGCAGAGTTAACTCACAAACGAAGACTATCTGCATTAGGACCCGGTGGTTTAACGCGTGAGCGCGCAGGCTTTGAAGTACGTGACGTTCACTACTCTCACTATGGTCGTATGTGTCCGATTGAAACACCAGAGGGACCAAACATCGGTTTAATTAACTCATTATCATCGTTCGCGAAAGTAAATGAGTTTGGTTTCATTGAAACACCATACCGTCGCGTTGATCCAGAATCTGGTCTTGTAACAGGGCAGGTTGATTACTTAACAGCAGATGAAGAAGATAATTATGTTGTAGCCCAAGCGAATATGAAATTATCTGAAGAAGGAGAATTCCTTAGCGAAGATATCGTAGCTCGTTTCCGTGGTGAAAACATTGTCACAAATAAAGAACGCATCGACTACATGGATGTATCTCCAAAACAAGTAGTTTCGGCAGCGACAGCTTGTATTCCGTTCTTAGAAAACGATGACTCTAACCGCGCACTTATGGGAGCGAACATGCAACGTCAGGCGGTTCCGTTAATGAATCCGGAATCTCCGATTGTAGGTACAGGTATGGAGTACGTATCAGCAAAAGACTCAGGTGCTGCAGTAATCTGTAAACATCCTGGTGTTGTTGAACGCGTAGAAGCACGTGAAGTTTGGGTACGTCGCTATGTAGAAGTTGACGGTCAAACAGTAAAAGGCGACTTAGATCGCTACAAAATGCAAAAATTTATTCGTTCTAACCAAGGAACTTGCTACAACCAACGTCCAATCGTAAGTGTTGGAAATGAAGTTGTAAAAGGCGAGATTCTTGCGGATGGTCCTTCTATGGAATTAGGTGAACTAGCACTTGGACGTAACGTGCTTGTTGGCTTCATGACTTGGGACGGTTATAACTACGAGGATGCGATCATTATGAGTGAGCGCCTTGTAAAAGATGATGTGTACACTTCTATTCATATTGAAGAATATGAGTCAGAAGCTCGTGATACGAAGCTTGGACCAGAAGAAATTACACGTGACATTCCAAACGTTGGGGAAGATGCATTACGCAACCTTGACGAGCGCGGTATCATTCGCGTTGGTGCGGAAGTAAAAGATGGAGATTTACTTGTTGGTAAAGTAACACCTAAAGGTGTAACAGAATTAACAGCTGAAGAACGTCTATTACATGCTATCTTTGGAGAAAAAGCACGTGAAGTACGTGATACATCACTACGTGTACCACACGGTGGTGGCGGTATTATCTTAGACGTAAAAGTATTCAACCGTGAAGATGGCGATGAATTGCCACCAGGCGTGAATCAACTTGTACGTGCATATATCGTTCAAAAACGTAAAATCTCTGAAGGTGACAAGATGGCCGGACGTCACGGTAACAAAGGTGTTATCTCTCGTATTTTACCAGAAGAAGATATGCCTTACTTACCAGACGGTACGCCAATCGATATCATGTTAAACCCATTAGGGGTACCATCTCGTATGAATATCGGTCAGGTATTAGAGCTTCATCTTGGTATGGCAGCAAGATACCTTGGTATTCACATTGCAACACCAGTATTCGATGGTGCTCGTGAGGAAGATGTTTGGGGCACGATTGAAGAAGCTGGTATGGCAAATGACGCGAAAACAATCCTGTATGACGGACGTACTGGTGAACCATTCGATAACCGCGTATCTGTTGGTGTCATGTATATGATCAAACTTGCGCACATGGTTGACGATAAACTTCATGCTCGTTCTACTGGACCATACTCACTTGTAACGCAGCAGCCTCTTGGAGGTAAAGCTCAGTTCGGTGGACAGCGTTTCGGTGAGATGGAGGTTTGGGCACTTGAAGCTTACGGTGCTGCTTATACTCTTCAAGAAATCTTAACAGTGAAGTCTGATGATGTTGTTGGACGTGTTAAGACGTATGAAGCAATTGTTAAAGGCGAAAATGTTCCAGAACCAGGCGTTCCTGAATCATTCAAAGTATTGATTAAAGAGCTGCAAAGTTTAGGTATGGACGTTAAAATGATGTCTAGCGACGATAAAGAAATTGAAATGCGTGATACAGAAGATGACGATGATCATCAATCAGCAGATAAATTGAATGTCGAAGTTGAGACAACTAAAGAATAATTGGGATAACCTGTAGACTAAAAGGGAGGTAGGCCCCTTGATAGATGTAAATAACTTTGAATATATGAAGATTGGACTTGCTTCACCTGACAAGATTCGTTCTTGGTCATACGGTGAAGTTAAGAAACCAGAAACAATTAACTATCGTACGTTAAAGCCTGAAAAAGATGGCTTGTTCTGTGAGCGTATTTTCGGACCACAAAAGGACTGGGAATGTCATTGCGGAAAATACAAACGTGTACGTTATAAAGGTGTAGTTTGTGATCGATGTGGCGTTGAAGTAACGCGTGCAAAAGTTCGTCGTGAACGTATGGGTCATATCGAATTAGCTGCTCCTGTATCTCATATTTGGTATTTCAAAGGTATCCCGAGCCGCATGGGACTTGTCTTAGACATGTCCCCTCGCGCGCTTGAAGAAGTAATTTATTTCGCTTCTTATGTTGTAACAGAAAGTGGAGATACACCACTTGATAAGAAGCAATTACTTTCTGAAAAAGAATACCGTGCATATCGTGATCGATATGGTAGCACATTCCAAGCTGCTATGGGTGCGGAAGCGATTAAAAAGCTACTACAAGACATCGATTTAGATAAAGAAGTAGACTTCTTAAAAGAAGAATTAAAAACAGCGCAAGGACAACGCCGTACTCGTGCTATTAAACGTCTAGAAGTATTAGAAGCATTCCGTAACTCTGGAAATCACCCATCTTGGATGATCCTAGATGTTCTTCCAGTTATCCCGCCAGAACTACGCCCAATGGTACAGTTGGATGGTGGACGTTTTGCTACTTCTGACTTAAACGACTTATACCGTCGTGTAATTAACCGTAATAATCGTTTAAAACGTCTATTGGACTTAGGTGCACCAAGCATCATCGTTCAAAACGAAAAACGTATGTTACAAGAAGCTGTAGACGCATTAATCGATAATGGTCGCCGTGGCCGTCCAGTTACTGGACCAGGTAACCGTCCATTAAAATCACTATCTCACATGCTTAAAGGTAAACAAGGACGTTTCCGTCAAAACTTATTAGGTAAACGTGTTGACTACTCTGGCCGTTCTGTAATCGTTGTAGGACCGAACTTAAAGATGTACCAATGTGGATTACCGAAAGAAATGGCGCTTGAATTGTTTAAGCCTTTCGTTATGAAAGAGTTAGTTGGAAAAGGTTTAGCGCACAACATTAAGAGTGCTAAACGTAAAATTGAGCGTGTACAACCTGAAGTTTGGGACGTTTTAGAATCTGTGATCAAAGAGCATCCAGTACTTCTAAACCGCGCACCAACACTTCACCGTCTTGGTATCCAGGCGTTTGAACCTACATTAGTAGAAGGTCGCGCAATTCGTCTTCACCCACTTGTATGTACTGCATACAACGCGGACTTTGACGGTGACCAAATGGCAGTTCACGTACCGTTATCATCAGAGGCACAAGCAGAAGCTCGTATTCTTATGTTAGCGGCACAAAACATCTTGAATCCAAAAGACGGAAAACCAGTTGTTACTCCATCTCAGGATATGGTATTAGGTAACTACTACTTAACACTTGAGCGTGAAGGCGCAATCGGTGAAGGTATGGTCTTCAAAGATGCAAACGAAGCAATACTTGCATACCAAAATGGATATGTACATCTGCACACACGTGTTGCAGTTGCTGCAAGTTCGGTAAATAATGTAACGTTTACTGAAGAGCAAAAGAGTAAGCTTCTATTAACAACAGTTGGTAAATTAATATTTAACGAAATCTTACCAGAGTCGTTCCCTTATATTAATGAACCGACAAACTCAAACCTTGAAAAAGAAACACCAGCGGAATATTTCGTTGAAAAAGGTGCGAACATTAAAGAAATTATTGCTAGTCGCGAAGAAGTGGCGCCATTTAGCAAGAAGATCCTTGGTAACATCATTGCGGAAGTATTCAAACGTTTCCAAATTACGGAAACATCTCGCATGCTTGACCGCATGAAAAACTTAGGATTTAAGTACTCTACAAAAGCTGGTATTACAGTTGGGGTATCTGACATTCTTGTATTAGGCGAAAAAGATGAAATTCTCCATGAAGCACAAGCAAAAGTAGATAATGTAATTAAACAATTCCGTCGCGGTTTAATCACGGAAGAAGAACGTTACGATCGCGTTATCTCTATTTGGAGTAATGCAAAAGATGTTATCCAAGGAAAACTGATGAAATCCTTGAATAAACGCAACCCAATCTTCATGATGAGTGATTCCGGTGCCCGTGGTAACGCATCGAACTTTACTCAGCTTGCTGGTATGCGTGGTCTGATGGCCAATCCATCTGGTCGTATTATCGAACTTCCAATTAAATCAAGTTTCCGTGAAGGTTTAACAGTACTTGAGTACTTCATCTCTACGCATGGTGCGCGTAAAGGTCTTGCCGATACAGCACTTAAAACTGCCGATTCTGGTTACTTAACACGTCGTCTTGTAGACGTTGCACAAGATGTAATTGTCCGTGAAGATGATTGTGGAACAGATCGTGGTCTATTAATTGGTGCGATTAAAGAGGGTAATGAAGTAATTGAGTCATTATATGATCGTCTTGTTGGACGTTTTGCAAGAAAAACTGTAAAACATCCTGAAACAGGTGAAGTATTAGTTAGTGAAAACCAACTAATTACTGAAGATATCGCTCATATCGTTGAAAATTCGGGTGTTGAAACTGTAAACATTCGTTCAGCGTTCACGTGTAACACTCGCCACGGTGTATGTAAGAAGTGTTACGGTCGTAACTTAGCAACTGGTACAGACGTAGAAGTAGGAGAAGCGGTAGGTATTATCGCAGCTCAATCTATCGGTGAGCCAGGTACACAGTTAACGATGCGTACGTTCCATACAGGTGGGGTTGCCGGAGATGATATCACTCAAGGTTTACCTCGTATCCAAGAGATCTTCGAAGCTCGTAATCCGAAAGGTCAGGCAGTTATCAGTGAAATCGATGGTGTTATCGCAGCGATCAACGATGTTAAAGATCGCCAAGAAGTAGTTGTACAGGGTGAAGTTGAAGCTCGTACGTATGCTATTCCTTACGGTGCGCGTCTGAAAGTAACTCTAGGACAGCCAATTAGCCACGGTAAAGAGTTAACAGAAGGTTCTATTGATCCGAAAGAATTACTAAAAGTAACGGACATTACGGCGGTTCAAGAATACTTACTACGTGAAGTTCAAAAAGTATACCGTATGCAAGGGGTAGAAATTGGTGACAAACACGTAGAAGTAATGGTACGTCAAATGTTACGTAAAGTTCGTGTAAGTGATGCGGGTGAAACAGATGTATTACCAGGAACACTACTAGATATCCATCAGTTTACTGATGCGAATGCGAAGGTGTTACTGAAAGGTAAACAACCAGCAACGGCTAGACCTGTTCTACTTGGTATTACAAAAGCTTCACTTGAAACTGATTCATTCTTATCTGCAGCATCGTTCCAAGAAACGACACGTGTCTTAACTGATGCAGCGATTAAGGGTAAACGCGATGAGCTTCTAGGATTGAAAGAAAATGTTATTATCGGTAAACTTGTTCCTGCTGGAACAGGTATGAATCGTTATCGCAAAGTGGATCTTGTAAAAACAACACAAGGTGACATGAATGTAGAAAACGATGAAGTTTATGTGGAACAGTAAAATTTTCCGTCGTAAATTTTGTATAAAAACAGTTAATCCTAGTTGACATTGTATGAGTCAAAATGTTACTATAATCAAGGTTGCTCCTGAACGATGCTTTGGAGGATATTTATATGTCTTATCAAAAAGTGTCAAATGCTGAAAATGTAGTCGTTGGTCATAAACGCACATTGGAGGCAATCAAAAATGGTATAGTTAAAGAAGTTGTTATTGCGGAAGATGCTGATATGCGGTTAACCCATATGATCATTCATACCGCCTTGCAACATAACATACCCATAACCAAAGTTGAATCAGTTCGTAAGCTTGGAAAAGTTTCGGGGATTCAAGTGGGAGCTTCAGCAATAGGAATAATAAGTTAAAACTGTTTTTGTGAGGAGAGAGCATTTGCTCTTCCTTGCAAAAACTTTGTTTTCAACTAATAATGAACCACCTGGATATGTGGTCATACAAACATGCGAAGGGAGGATAATCAAATGCCTACTATTAACCAATTAGTGAGAAATGGTCGTACTGATAAAGTATGGAAATCTAAATCACCTGCGTTAAACAAAGGGTTCAACTCTTTAAAGAAAAAATCAACTGATATCTCTGCACCTCAAAAACGTGGTGTATGTACTCGTGTTGGTACAATGACTCCAAAGAAACCTAACTCAGCGTTACGTAAATACGCTCGTGTACGTTTAACAAACGGTATCGAGGTTACAGCTTACATCCCAGGTATCGGTCATAACCTACAAGAGCATAGCGTAGTATTAATTCGCGGTGGTCGAGTAAAGGATTTACCAGGGGTACGTTACCACATCGTTCGTGGTGCGCTTGATACAGCTGGTGTTGACAAACGTATGCAAGGACGTTCTAAATATGGTACTAAGCGACCAAAACCTGCTAAAAAATAATAAACTTATAATGAAAGGAGGAACTCAATATGCCTCGTAAAGGACCTGTTGCGAAACGTGACGTGTTACCAGATCCAATGTACAAGTCTAAGCTAGTAACACGCCTTATCAACAAAATGATGGTTGACGGTAAAAAAGGTAAATCTCAAACAATTCTTTATAACGCTTTCGATATCGTTCGTGAACGTTCAGATAAAGACCCTATGGAAGTATTCGAGCAAGCTCTTAAGAACATCATGCCTGTTCTTGAAGTACGTGCTCGTCGTGTTGGTGGTGCTAACTACCAAGTTCCAGTTGAGGTTCGTCCAGAACGCCGTACAACTTTAGGTCTTCGCTGGTTAGTAAACTATGCTCGTCTTCGTGGTGAAAAAACTATGGAAGAGCGTCTAGCTTACGAAATCTTAGATGCAGCTAACAATGCTGGTGCATCTGTTAAGAAACGTGAAGACACTCATAAAATGGCAGAAGCTAACAAAGCATTTGCTCATTACCGTTGGTAGGATTCAACGTAAAATAAATGTAAGCATAAACCGCTTTATTTGTCGCTTATGGAAGTGTGGAGAGGGAGAATGCCTCTCCCTTTCGTTGGGCGCTCGTTTTACATAATGAGGGTACTGGACATACTGACATGTGTAACAATATAAAGTGGCTTTTTTGCTACTTAAAATAAAAAAATCCAATCCATATATGGAAGGAGCAAGACACCAAATGACAAGAGAGTTCTCTTTAGAAAACACTCGTAATATTGGTATCATGGCTCACATCGATGCTGGTAAAACAACAGCAACTGAGCGTATTCTGTATTATACAGGACGTATTCATAAAATCGGTGAAACTCATGAAGGTGCATCTCAGATGGACTGGATGGAGCAAGAGCAAGAGCGTGGTATCACAATTACTTCTGCTGCAACTACAGCTCAATGGAAAGGTCACCGTGTAAACATCATTGACACTCCAGGACACGTAGACTTTACAGTAGAAGTAGAACGTTCTTTACGCGTACTTGATGGTGCGGTAGCAGTACTTGATGCACAATCTGGTGTAGAACCACAAACAGAAACTGTTTGGCGTCAGGCTACTACTTACGGTGTACCTCGTATCGTATTCGTTAACAAAATGGATAAGATTGGTGCGGATTTCTTATACTCTGTAGGAACAATCCACGATCGTTTACAAGCAAACGCACACCCAATTCAGTTACCAATCGGTGCTGAAGATGAGTTCAATGGTATCATTGACCTTGTTGAAGAATGTGCTTACATGTACGGTAACGATTTAGGAACAGACATCGAGCGTGTTGAAATTCCTGAAGAGCACAAAGAATTAGCTGCAGAATACCGTGGAAAACTTATTGAAGCGGTAGCTGAGCTTGATGAAGAAATGATGATGAAGTACCTAGAAGGTGAAGAAATCACTGTAGAAGAGCTTAAAGCTGGTATCCGTAAGGCTACAACTTCTGTAGAATTCTTCCCAGTAATCTGTGGTTCTGCATTCAAAAATAAAGGTGTTCAAATTCTGTTAGACGCAGTTATCGACTACCTACCATCTCCATTAGACGTACCAGCTATTAAAGGTACTCTTCCGGATACAGAGGAAGAAATCGAACGTAAGTCTAGCGATGAAGAACCATTCGCAGCTTTAGCATTCAAAATCATGACTGACCCTTATGTTGGTAAGTTAACGTTCTTCCGTGTGTATTCTGGTGTGTTAAACTCTGGATCATACGTGAAAAACTCAACTAAAGGTAAGCGTGAGCGTGTAGGTCGTATCCTACAAATGCACGCTAACAGCCGTGAAGAGATTTCAACAGTTTACGCTGGTGATATCGCTGCTGCTGTAGGTTTAAAAGATACTACTACAGGTGATACTCTTTGTGATGAGAAGAGTCTTGTTATCCTTGAGTCTATGGAATTCCCAGAGCCAGTTATCTCTGTAGCTATCGAACCAAAATCTAAAGCTGACCAAGATAAAATGGGTACAGCATTATCTAAGCTTTCTGAAGAAGATCCAACATTCCGTGCTCACACTGACCAAGAAACTGGCCAAACAATCATCGCTGGTATGGGTGAACTTCACCTTGATATCATCGTTGACCGTATGCGCCGTGAATTCAAAGTGGAAGCAAACGTTGGTGCTCCTCAGGTAGCATACCGTGAGACTTTCCGCGCTGCTGCGAAAGTTGAAGGTAAGTTCGCTCGTCAATCTGGTGGTCGTGGACAATTCGGTCACGTTTGGATTGAGTTTGAACCTAATGAAGAAGGTAAAGGTTTTGAATTCCAAAACAAAATCGTCGGCGGTGTAGTTCCACGTGAATACATCCCAGCTGTTGGAGCGGGTCTTGAAGACTCACTTAAAAATGGTGTACTAGCTGGTTATCCACTAGTTGACATCAAAGCTGCGTTAGTTGACGGATCTTACCATGATGTCGATTCATCTGAGATGGCGTTCAAAATCGCTGCATCTATGGCACTTAAAGCTGCGGTTTCTAAATGTAGCCCAGTAATTCTTGAGCCAATGATGAAAGTTGAAGTTGTAATTCCTGAAGAGTACATGGGTGACATTATGGGCGACGTAACATCTCGTCGTGGACGTGTAGAAGGTATGGAAGCTCGCGGTAACGCACAAGTTGTTCGCGCTATGGTTCCACTTTCTGAAATGTTCGGTTATGCAACGGCATTACGTTCTAACACTCAAGGACGCGGAACATTCTCAATGACATTTGATCATTATGAAGAAGTACCGAAGTCTGTTTCTGAAGAAATTATTAAAAAAAATAAAGGTGAATAATTGATTTTTATCGATTGTTCAAGTATAACTACTTATGTAAGCTTAGAAAGTGGGACGTAAGTTTCACTTTCTAGTCTAAATATAAAATAACCTATATAAACTAAGGAGGAATTTAGAATGGCTAAAGCTAAATTCGAACGTTCTAAACCCCATGTTAACATCGGTACAATCGGCCACGTTGACCATGGTAAAACTACATTAACTGCTGCGATCACTACAGTTCTTGCAAAAGCTGGTGGTGCTGAAGCACGCGGATACGATCAAATCGACGCTGCTCCAGAAGAAAGAGAGCGCGGAATCACAATCTCAACTGCACACGTTGAGTACGAAACTGAAACTCGTCACTATGCACACGTTGACTGCCCAGGTCACGCTGACTATGTTAAAAACATGATCACTGGTGCTGCTCAAATGGACGGCGGTATCTTAGTAGTATCTGCTGCTGATGGCCCAATGCCTCAAACACGTGAGCACATCCTTCTTTCTCGTCAAGTAGGTGTTCCTTACATCGTTGTATTCTTAAACAAATGCGACATGGTAGACGACGAAGAATTATTAGAATTAGTAGAAATGGAAGTTCGCGACCTATTATCTGAATACGGATTCCCAGGCGACGATATTCCTGTAATCAAAGGTTCTGCTCTTAAAGCTCTTCAAGGAGAAGCTGATTGGGAAGCAAAAATCATTGAATTAATGACTGAAGTTGATGCTTACATCCCAACTCCAGAACGTGAAACTGACAAACCATTCTTAATGCCTATCGAGGATGTATTCTCTATCACAGGTCGTGGTACAGTTGCAACTGGTCGTGTAGAGCGCGGAATCGTTAAAGTTGGTGACGTAGTAGAAATCATCGGTCTTGCTGAAGAAAATGCTTCTACAACTGTAACTGGTGTAGAGATGTTCCGTAAACTTCTTGACCAAGCTCAAGCTGGAGACAACATCGGTGCTTTACTTCGTGGGGTTGCTCGTGAAGACATCCAACGTGGACAAGTTCTTGCTAAAACTGGCTCTGTAAAAGCTCACGCTAAATTCAAAGCTGAAGTTTTCGTATTATCTAAAGAAGAAGGTGGACGTCACACTCCATTCTTCGCTAACTACCGTCCTCAGTTCTACTTCCGTACAACTGACGTAACTGGTATCATCCAATTACCAGAAGGTACTGAAATGGTAATGCCTGGTGACAACATCGAAATGACTATCGAACTTATCGCTCCAATCGCTATCGAAGAGGGAACTAAATTCTCTATTCGTGAAGGTGGACGTACAGTAGGTTACGGTGTAGTTGCTACTATCGTTGAGTAATCTTAACTGATATAAAAAAACCCAAGGGATTTTCCCTTGGGTTTTTTATTTGTATTTATATAATGAATGAAATGATTTTTTTATATTTTGACGAGTTTCTTCTATAGTAATACAAAATCAATAAAACTAAAATCCAGAAACTGTAAAACGGATTCTATGAGATGAAAACTTGAAATTCTTTAAAGTGCCATGTATAATAGCAAAAGTAGAGAAAAGCAGATGCAAACAAAAAGATGCTTGCATCTAGACGAATAACATTGTATAATAGACAATGTTGGTCTTTGACTGCGATGAAGTGGAAGGTTGCTGACACACCCGGCCGCTTTGCCATGGCATGGTGTGGGGAAATTTCCATGGAGAAGGTCTATTTTAGAAATAGGCGAACGAAGGAGGGAAAATAATGGCAAAAGAAAAAATTCGTATCCGTTTAAAAGCTTATGATCACCGTATTCTTGATCAATCAGCTGAGAAAATTGTAGAAACAGCTAAGCGTTCTGGGGCAACAGTTTCTGGTCCGATCCCATTACCAACTGAGAAGACTATTTACACAATTCTTCGTGCTGTTCATAAGTACAAAGATTCTCGTGAGCAATTCGAAATGCGCACACACAAACGTTTAATCGATATCGTGAGTCCTACTCCACAAACAGTAGATTCATTAATGCGTTTAGACTTACCGTCTGGTGTAGATATCGAAATCAAACTATAATTCATATAACTTAAAAATGTAGGAGGTGTAACTCATGACCAAAGGAATCTTAGGAAGAAAGATCGGTATGACTCAAGTATTTGCTGAGAACGGTGAGTTAATCCCAGTAACAGTTATCGCTGCTAATCCAAACGTTGTTCTTCAAAAGAAAACAACTGAAACTGATGGCTACAATGCAATCCAGTTAGGATTTGAAGATAAACGTGAAAAGTTAACTAACAAACCTGAACAAGGCCACACTGCTAAAGCATCTACAACTCCTAAGCGCTTCATTCGCGAAATCCGCGATGCAGACGTGGACGGATTAGAGGTTGGTCAAGAGGTAAAAGTTGAAGTTTTCGCTGCAGGTGAAATCGTTGACGTAACAGGAATTTCTAAAGGTAAAGGTTTCCAAGGTGTTATCAAACGCCACGGACAATCTCGCGGACCTATGTCTCATGGTTCTCGCTATCACCGTCGTCCAGGTTCAATGGGCCCAGTTGCTCCGAACCGTGTATTCAAAGGCAAAAAACTTGCTGGACGTATGGGTGGAGACCAAGTTACTATCCAAAACTTAGAAATCGTTCAAGTTGACACTGAGCGCAACTTATTACTAGTAAAAGGTAACGTTCCAGGTGCTAAGAAATCTCTTGTAGTTGTTCAAGGCGCTGTGAAGGTTAGCAAATAATTCACAATAGGAAGGAGGAATTCCAATGCCAAAAGTTACTGTATATAACCAAACTGGTTCACAGGTTGGTGAAATCGAATTAGCTGAAGCTATTTTCGGTATCGAACCAAATGAAGCTGTACTTTTCGAAGCTGTAATGATGCAACGTGCATCTTTACGTCAAGGTACACACAAAGTAAAAACTCGTTCTGAAGTTCGTGGTGGTGGTCGTAAACCATGGCGTCAAAAAGGAACTGGACGTGCTCGTCAAGGGTCTATCCGCTCTCCTCAATGGCGTGGTGGTGGTACGGTATTCGGACCTACACCAAGAAGCTATGCGTACAAACTTCCTAAGAAGGTTCGTCGTTTAGCAATCAAATCTGCATTAGCTACTAAAGTAGTTGAGAACAACATTGTAGTTCTTGAAGACCTAGTGTTAAATGCACCAAAAACAAAAGACATGCTAGCAGTACTTAAAGGATTAACTGTTGAGAAGAAAGCTCTTATCGTAACTGCTGATGCAAACGAATCTGTAGAGTTATCTGCTCGCAATATCCCTGGAGTAACAGTAATCACTGCTGATGGCGTAAACGTTTTAGACGTGCTTCATCATGATAAGCTAATCATGACAAAAGCGGCAGTGGAAAAAGTAGAGGAGGTGCTTGCATAATGAGAGATCCTCGTGATATCATTAAGCGCCCAGTTATCACTGAACGTTCTATGGAAATGATGGCTGAAAAAAAATACACGTTCGATGTGGACGTTAAATCTAATAAAACAGAAGTTAAAGATGCTCTTGAAGCGATCTTTGGTGTTAAAGTAGAAAAAGTGAACATCATGAACTACAAGCCGAAAGCAAAACGCGTTGGTCGTCACGCTGGTTTTACTAGCCGTCGTCGTAAAGCAATCGTTAAGCTAACTGCTGACAGCAAAGAAATCGAAATCTTCCAAGGTGTTTAATTCTTACTAAAGAAGGAGGGAAATTGAGATGGGAATTAAAAAGTATAATCCAACTACTAACGGTCGTCGTAATATGACTACGAATGATTTCGCTGAAATCACGACTGACAGACCAGAAAAGTCATTACTTGCTCCTTTAAGCAAGAAGGCTGGTCGTAATAACCAAGGTAAAATTACTGTACGTCATCAAGGTGGCGGACATAAGCGTCAATACCGTATCATCGACTTTAAGCGTAACAAAGATGGAATTCCAGGACGCGTTGCTACGATCGAATACGATCCAAACCGCTCTGCGAATATCGCATTAATTAACTACGTTGACGGTGAAAAACGTTACATTCTTGCTCCTAAATCTTTAGAAGTAGGTATGGAAGTTATGTCTGGCCCAGAAGCTGACATCAAAATCGGTAACGCATTACCATTAATCAACATTCCAGTAGGTACTGTTGTTCATAATATCGAGCTTAAGCCTGGTCGTGGCGGACAATTAGTTCGTTCTGCTGGTACTTCTGCTCAAGTACTTGGTAAAGAAGGTAAATACGTACTTGTACGTTTAACTTCTGGTGAAGTACGTCTTGTATTATCTGCTTGTCGCGCTTCAATCGGTCAAGTAGGTAACGAACAGCACGAACTTATCAAAATCGGTAAAGCAGGTCGCTCTCGCTGGTTAGGTAAACGCCCAACAGTTCGTGGTTCTGTAATGAACCCGGTTGATCACCCACACGGTGGTGGTGAAGGACGTTCTCCAATCGGACGTAAGTCTCCAATGTCTCCATGGGGTAAACCAACTCTTGGATTCAAGACTCGTAAGAAAAACAAAGCGTCTGACAAATTCATCGTTCGTCGTCGTAAAAAATAATGGGATTGTAGTACGGTTCATTTCTAGAACCGTACGCCAATCACGAAGGGAGGCACCAAAATGGCTCGTAGCTTAAAAAAAGGACCATTTGTCGATGATCACTTAATGAGCAAAATGGAAAAATTAGTTGCATCTGAGCAAAAACAAGTTGTTAAAACTTGGTCTCGCCGTTCAACAATCTTCCCTCAGTTCATCGGACACACAATCGCTGTATATGATGGTCGTAAACACGTACCTGTGTACATCACTGAGGATATGGTTGGCCATAAGTTAGGTGAATTCGCACCAACTCGTACGTATAAAGGTCACCTTGCTGACGATAAGAAAACTAGAAGATAATGAGAGGAGGCACTTCAATGCAAGCTAAAGCAGTAGCGAGAACAGTTCGTATTGCTCCTCGTAAAGTTCGTTTAGTAGTAGACTTAATCCGAGGTAAGCAAGTGGGTGAAGCGATTGCTATCCTTAACCACACACCAAAAACTGCTTCTCCAGTTGTAGAGAAAGTTTTAAAATCTGCAATCGCAAATGCAGAGCACAATTATGAGATGGATATTAACAACCTAGTTGTTGAAAAAGTTTTCGTTGACGAAGGTCCAACGTTGAAACGTTTCCGTCCACGTGCAATGGGTCGTGCAAGCCAAATTAACAAACGCACAAGCCACATTACAGTTGTGGTATCAGAAAAGAAGGAGGGATAATCGATGGGTCAAAAGGTTAATCCAATTGGTCTTCGTGTCGGCGTTATCCGTGACTGGGAATCTCGTTGGTTCGCAGAGAAAGATTATGCTACATTACTACATGAAGACATCAAAATCCGTGAGTACATTACTGTACGCTTAAAAGATTCTGCTGTTGCTAAAGTAGAAATCGAACGTGCAGCAAATCGTGTAAATGTTACAATTCACACTGCAAAACCTGGTATGGTAATTGGTAAAGGTGGTACTGAAGTTGAAGCACTTCGTAAAGCTCTTAACCAATTAACAGGCAAGCGTGTACACATCAACATTTTAGAAGTTAAGAGAGCTGATCTTAACGCTAAATTAGTAGGCGAAAACATCGCTCGTCAATTAGAAAACCGTGTATCATTCCGTCGTGCACAAAAGCAAGTTATTCAACGTGCTATGCGTGCAGGTGCTAAAGGTATTAAAACACAGGTTTCTGGTCGTCTTGGCGGAGCTGATATCGCTCGTGCAGAATCTTACAGTGAAGGAACTGTTCCACTTCATACACTTCGCGCTGATATTGACTATGCAGCAGTTGAAGCTGATACAACATACGGTAAATTAGGCGTAAAAGTATGGATCTACCGTGGAGAAGTCCTTCCTACAAAAAAGAAAGCTTCTGAGGAAGGAGGAAAATAATATGTTAATGCCAAAACGCGTAAAATATCGTAGAGAGCATCGTGGTAAAATGCGTGGTCGTGCAAAAGGTGGAACTGAAATTGCTTTCGGTGAATTCGGTTTACAAGCACAAGCTGCTTCATGGATTACAAACCGTCAAATCGAAGCTGCTCGTCGTGCAATGACTCGTTACATGAAACGTGGCGGTAAAGTATGGATTAAAATTTTCCCTTCTAAACCTTACACTGCAAAACCTCTAGAAGTACGTATGGGTTCCGGTAAAGGGGCACCAGAAGGCTGGGTAGCAGTAGTAAAACCTGGGAAAATTATGTTCGAAATCGCGGGTGTATCTGAAGAGGTAGCACGCGAAGCATTACGTCTTGCAGCTCACAAGTTACCTGTGAAATGTAAATTCGTAAAACGTGAAGAAAATGGTGGTGAATCTAATGAAAACTAATGATATTCGTGAATTAACCACTGCCGAAATCGAAACAAAAGTTAAAGCTTTAAAGGAAGAATTGTTCAATCTTCGCTTCCAACTTGCTACAGGACAATTAGAGAATCCAACTCGCATTCGTGAAGTGCGTAAAGCAATTGCTCGTATGAAAACTGTAGTTCGTGAAAGAGAGATCGGAATTAATCGATAAATTGAGGGGAGGTTTGCATAGTGAGCGAACGTAACCAACGCAAAGTTTATACTGGTCGTGTTGTGTCTGACAAAATGGACAAAACGATTACAGTTTTAGTTGAAACTTACAAAACTCATTCCTTGTACGGAAAACGTGTTAAGTATTCTAAGAAGTACAAAGCCCATGATGAGCAAAACCAAGCGAAACTTGGCGATATCGTTAAAATCATGGAAACTCGCCCGCTTTCTGCTACTAAGCGTTTCCGTTTAGTTGAAATCGTTGAAGAAGCGGTTATTATCTAAATAGACGAATCGGAATTTTTAGTCCGAAGGGAGGTTTCATAACATGATCCAACAAGAATCTCGTTTGAAAGTTGCTGACAACTCTGGTGCACGTGAACTTTTAACAATTAAAGTATTAGGCGGCTCTGGTCGTAAATATGCTAACATTGGTGACATTATCGTTGCTACGGTAAAACAAGCAACACCAGGTGGCGTTGTTAAAAAAGGTGACGTTGTTAAAGCAGTAGTGGTACGTACGAAGAGCGGAGCTCGTCGTCCGGACGGTTCTTATATCAAATTTGATGAAAACGCAGCGGTTATCATCAAAGACGATAAGAGCCCACGTGGTACTCGTATCTTCGGACCAGTAGCTCGTGAATTACGTGATAGCAACTTCATGAAGATCGTTTCTTTAGCTCCAGAAGTTCTATAATTTAAGGTATTGCCTTGCTAAGGAGGTGCAGAATTAAGATGCATGTAAAAAAAGGTGATAAAGTACAGGTAATCACTGGAAAAGACAAAGGAAAACAAGGCGTTATCCTTGTGGCTTTCCCAAAGCAAAACCGTGTTATCGTTGAGGGTGTTAACATCGTTAAAAAACACTCTAAGCCATCTCAATTAAATCCACAAGGTGGAATTATTACTAAAGAAGCACCTATTCACGTTTCTAACGTTATGGTTTTAGATCCGAAAACAGGTGAACCTACTCGCGTAGGCTTCAAAGTAGAAGATGGTAAAAAAGTTCGTATTGCAAAAAAATCTGGTGAATTATTAGATAAATAATTTTCTTAAGAAAGGAGGTCACTTCATTGAATCGCCTTAAAGAGAAGTTCCAAAAGGAAATTACTCCTGCTCTAGTGAGCAAGTTTAACTATAAATCTGTGATGGAAGTACCGAAAATCGAAAAGATCGTAATCAACACTGGTGTTGGTGACGCGGTATCTAACTCAAAAGCTTTAGACAATGCAGTAGAAGAATTAACACAAATCGCAGGTCAAAAACCTGTTGTAACTCGTGCTAAAAAATCAATCGCTGGTTTCCGTCTTCGTGAAGGTATGCCAATCGGTGCGAAAGTAACTTTACGCGGCGAGCAAATGTATGAGTTCTTCGACAAATTAGTATCAGTTTCTTTACCACGTGTACGTGATTTCCGTGGTGTTTCTAAGAAATCATTCGATGGTCGTGGGAACTACACATTAGGTGTTAAAGAGCAACTTATCTTCCCTGAGATTGATTATGATAAAGTAAGCAAAGTCCGCGGTATGGACATCGTAATCGTTACTACAGCGAAAACTGATGAAGAAGCTCGTGAACTTTTAACACAATTCGGTATGCCATTCCAAAAATAATGGAAACCAACGCTAAGTAGAGGAGGCGAAAACGTGGCTAAAAAATCTATGATAGCGAAACAAAAGCGTACTCCTAAGTTTAAAGTACAAGAGTATACACGTTGCGAACGCTGCGGTCGTCCGCATTCTGTATACCGCAAATTTAAGCTTTGCCGTATTTGTTTCCGTGAACTTGCATATAAAGGTCAAATTCCTGGTGTTAAAAAAGCTAGTTGGTAAAACCCACAAATGGGAAGGAGGTAAAACACATGGTGATGACAGATCCAATTGCAGACATGCTTACTCGCATCCGTAATGCGAACATGGTACGTCATGAGAAATTAGAGGTTCCTGCTTCTAAAATCAAAAAAGAGATCGCTGAACTTTTAAAACGTGAAGGTTTCATTCGTGATGTAGAATACATCGAGGATAACAAACAAGGTATCCTTCGTATTTTCCTGAAATATGGTGCAAACAATGAACGTGTAATCACTGGATTAAAACGTATCAGTAAACCTGGCTTACGCGTTTACGCTAAAGCTGATGAAGTACCACGTGTACTTAACGGATTAGGTATCGCTCTTGTTTCTACATCTAAGGGAGTAATGACAGACAAAGACGCTCGTCAATTACAAACTGGTGGAGAAGTAGTAGCATACGTTTGGTAATATATATTTAAAACGAACGGAGGTGTGACCACATGTCTCGTATTGGTAAAAAGATTCTTGAAATCCCTGCAGGTGTTACTATTACAATTGCAGAAGACAATACTGTAGCAGTAAAAGGCCCTAAAGGTGAATTAACTCGTAAATTCAATGCTGATATGTCTATCAAAATTGAAGAAAATACACTAACAGTTGAGCGTCCATCTGAACAGAAGGAACACCGTGCATTACACGGTACAACTCGTGCTTTAATCGGAAACATGGTTGAAGGTGTAACTACAGGTTTCGCACGCGGACTTGAATTAGTCGGTGTTGGTTACCGTGCTCAAAAACAAGGAGATAAACTTGTATTAAGCGTAGGTTATTCTCATCCAGTAGAAATGACTCCGGAAGCAGGTCTTGAAGTTGAAGTACCTGTACCAACTAAAATCGTAATCAAAGGTATCGACAAGCAACGTGTTGGCGAATTTGCTGCTAACATCCGTGCTGTACGTGCTCCTGAGCCTTATAAAGGTAAAGGTATTCGTTACGAAGGCGAAGTTGTTCGTCGTAAAGAAGGTAAAACTGCTAAGTAAACCCGTTAGGTGAGAGAAAGGAGTGACAAGAATGATCACTAAAGCTGATAAAAATGCGACTCGTAAGAAAAGACATGCACGTGTACGTGCTAAACTTACTGGTACTGCAGAACGTCCACGTTTAAACGTGTTCCGTTCTAACCAACATATTTACGCTCAAGTTATTGATGATGTAAATGGTGTAACGTTAGTAAGTGCATCTACTCTTGATAAAGACCTTGCTCTTAACGGTACTAGCAATACTGAAGCTGCTACGAAAGTAGGAGAATCAGTTGCTAAGCGTGCTGTAGAGAAAGGCGTTAAAGAAGTAGTATTCGATCGCGGTGGTTACTTATACCATGGCCGTGTTAAAGCTCTAGCTGAGGCTGCTCGTGAGGCTGGATTACAATTTTAATGGTCAAAGGAGGGAAAATTGATGCATCGCATTGACCCAAGTAAATTAGAACTTGAAGAACGTGTAGTTACGATAAATCGTGTCGCGAAAGTTGTTAAGGGTGGTCGTCGTTTCCGCTTTGCTGCACTAGTTGTAGTTGGCGATAAAAACGGTCATGTTGGATTCGGTACTGGTAAAGCACAAGAGGTACCAGACGCAATCCGCAAAGCTATCGAAGACGCTAAGAAAAACTTAATCGCTGTACCATTAGTTGGTACAACAATTCCACACACAATCAACGGTCATTTTGGAGCTGGTGAAGTATTCTTAAAACCTGCTGCTGAAGGTACTGGTGTTATTGCTGGTGGACCTGTTCGTGCGGTACTTGAATTAGCTGGTGTACAAGATATTCTTTCGAAATCTCTTGGTTCTAACACACCAATCAACATGATTCGCGCTACTGTGAACGGATTAAGCGAACTTAAGCGCGCTGAAGATGTTGCAAAATTACGCGGTAAATCTGTAGAAGAGCTACTAGGTTAAGGAGGGAAAACAAATGGCGAAAAAGTTAGAAATTACCCTCACTCGTAGTGTAATTGGTCGTCCACAAGATCAACGTGCGACGGTAGAAGCTTTAGGTCTTAAAAAGTTGAATTCAACTGTAGTTAAGGAAGAAACTCCTGCTATTCTTGGTATGATCAACAAAGTTTCTCACCTTATAACTGTAACAGAAGCTTAAGGATAACTCATTAATATAAGGAGGTGCCTGGGAATGAAACTTCATGAATTAAAACCTGCAGAAGGTTCTCGTAAAGTACGTAACCGTGTCGGTCGTGGTATCGGTTCTGGTAACGGTAAAACTGCTGGTAAAGGTCATAAAGGACAAAACGCACGTTCTGGTGGCGGTGTTCGTCTTGGCTTCGAAGGTGGTCAAACTCCATTATTCCGTCGTTTACCAAAACGCGGCTTCACAAACATTAACCGTAAAGAGTTTACTATTGTAAACTTATCAACGTTAAATCGTTTTGAAGATGGTACAGAAGTAACACCTGAATTATTGCTGGAAACTGGCGTTATCAGCAAGTTAAACGACGGTGTTAAAATTCTTGCAAGCGGCGCAGTAGAGAAAAAATTAACTGTTAAAGCGCACAAGTTCTCTTCAAGTGCTAAAGAAGCAATTGAAGCAGCTGGCGGATCAGTTGAGGTGATCTAATGTTTCGTACAATCTCCAACTTTATGCGCGTTGCTGAGATAAGACGTAAAATATTATTCACTTTAGCGATGTTAATCGTATTCAGGATTGGCACGTTTATCCCAGTGCCATTTACAAATGGAGACGTACTGAAAGCACAAGATCAATTAAATGCCTTAGGTATCCTAAATACATTTGGCGGTGGCGCCTTGAAAAACTTCTCCATCTTCGCGATGGGAATCATGCCGTATATTACAGCATCCATCATCGTGCAATTATTGCAGATGGATGTTGTTCCTAAATTTTCGGAATGGTCGAAGCAAGGTGAAATGGGCCGTCGTAAACTAACGCAATTCACGCGTTACTTTACAATTGTTCTTGCGTTTATTCAGGGGTTTGGTATGTCAATCGGTTTTAACGGTATGGTAGGTGGGCAATTAATTTTGAATCCTGGTTGGAGCACTTATTTATACATTGCTACGGTACTGACTGCTGGTACTGCATTTTTAATGTGGTTAGGTGAACAGATTACAGCTAAAGGTGTAGGTAATGGTATTTCCATCCTTATCTTTGGCGGTATTGCCGCAGCGATCCCAAGTGTTATATCTCAAGTGTATCAACAACAGTTTCAAAATATCGGAGATCAATTGTTCATGAGTATCGTTAAAGTTGCATTGATCTTACTAGCTGTGCTAGCGGTTATTGTTGGTGTTATTTTCATTCAACAGGCTGTTAGAAAGATCCCAATTCAATATGCGAAGCGTGTAACGGGAGGGAATGGGAATCATGCTGGAGCACAAAACACACATTTACCGCTTAAGGTAAATAGTGCGGGTGTTATTCCAGTCATTTTTGCTGTTTCATTCTTAATTACGCCTCCAACTATTGCACAGTTCTTCCCGAATCATGATGTATCGCAGTGGATCATTGCAAACTTTAACTATTCTCACCCAGTGGGAATGATCATATATGTTGCGCTCATTGTAGCCTTCACATATTTCTATGCGTTTGTTCAGGTTAATCCAGAGCAAATGTCAGAGAATCTAAACAAACAAGGTGGATATGTTCCAGGTATTCGTCCGGGTAAGAATACGGAACAATATCTAACAAAAATCTTGTATCGTTTGACCTTTGTAGGATCAATTTTCCTAGCAGCGATTGCAATCTTACCAGTTATCTTTACAAAATTGGGAAATCTTCCTCCATCTGCACAGATTGGTGGAACGAGTATGTTAATCGTTGTCGGCGTTGCTTTAGAAACAATGAAGCAGCTAGAAAGTCAACTGGTAAAACGCCATTACAAAGGGTTTATCAAGCAATGAGTAAGTGGGAAGAATGGTCTTCCCTACATGCTCATGTACTCTGAGGGGGAACAAGGATGAACTTAATTTTAATGGGGCTTCCTGGTGCTGGTAAAGGTACACAAGCCGAACAGATTGTTGCCAAGTATAACATCCCTCACATTTCAACAGGAGATATGTTCCGTGCAGCTATGAAGGCTGAAACTGAAATGGGTCTACAAGCAAAATCTTTTATTGATAAAGGTGCACTTGTTCCAGATGAAGTTACAATCGGAATCGTTCGTGAACGTTTAAGTCAAGAAGACTGCGTAAGAGGTTTCTTACTAGACGGTTTCCCACGAACTGTTGCACAAGCATCAGCTCTTGAAGAGATTATGAAAGATCTTGGTAAAAAAATCGACTATGTTTTAAACATTAATGTGGATTCAGGGTTGTTATTAACACGCCTTACAGGCCGTCGCATTTGTAAAGAGTGCGGTGCGACTTACCACTTAGAATTCAATCCACCAGCAAAAGCTGATGTGTGCGATAAATGTGGTGGCGAATTATATCAACGCTCTGATGACAATGAAGAAACTGTGGCAAATCGTTTAGATGTAAATATTAAGCAAACAAAACCTTTGCTTGATTTCTACGAGGAGCTTGGTTACTTACAAAGCATTAATGGTGAGCAAGATATCAATAAAGTATTTGCTGATATCGATGTTCTCATCGGAGGCTTAGCGTAATGATCATCTGCAAAACTCCTCGCGAGATAGAAATCATGCGAGAAGCTGGCAGGATCGTTGCTTTAACTCATCAAGAGTTGAAACAGCATATTACTCCAGGAATTACAACGAAAGAGCTCGATCAAATAGCGGAAAAGACGATTCAAAAATATGGTGCTACGCCATCTTTTAAAGGATACAACGGATTTCCGGGGAGCATATGTGCTTCTGTAAATGAAGAGCTTGTACACGGAATTCCAGGGAAGCGCAAGCTCGAAGAGGGCGATATCATCAGTATCGATATTGGTGCGAAATACAATGGGTACCATGGAGATTCTGCATGGACGTATCCAGTTGGAAACATTTCTGAATCTGTTCAAAAGCTACTTGATGTCACAGAAAAATCGTTGTATCTTGGTCTAGAACAAGTAAAACCAGGCGAAAGATTATCAAATATCTCACATGCGGTTCAAACCCATGCTGAAGAGAATGGGTTCTCGATCGTTAGGGAGTATGTTGGTCACGGAATCGGGCAAGACTTACATGAGGACCCTCAAATCCCGCACTATGGTCCACCAAATAGAGGCCCTAGATTAAAGCCGGGAATGGTCATCTGTGTTGAGCCGATGGTGAATCAAGGAAGACGATATGTAAAAACACTATCTGATGACTGGACAGTGGTAACGGTAGATGGTAAATGGTGTGCACACTTTGAGCACACGATTGCTCTTACAGAAGCAGGATACGAAATCCTTACCACTTTATAAGTAGCTGGCTCTCCGGGATTTCAGAGCAGTGTAAAATGTTACTGATTTGAAGAAGGGAGAACTATTGAATGGCTAAAGATGATGTAATTGAAGTCGAAGGTACCGTTCTTGAAACGTTGCCAAATGCTATGTTCAAAGTAGAATTAGAGAATGGGCATGTCGTATTGGCTCACGTTTCTGGTAAAATCCGTATGAACTTCATTCGTATTTTACCAGGAGACAAAGTTACGGTAGAATTATCTCCGTACGATTTAAATCGTGGTCGTATTACGTACCGTTTTAAATAATATAGCACTCCGTAATCTTTAAGGAGGTTCGAGACATGAAAGTAAGACCGTCAGTTAAACCAATCTGCGAAAAATGTAAAGTTATTCGTAGACGTGGAAAAGTAATGGTTATTTGTGAAAACCCTAAACATAAACAAAAACAAGGTTAATCAGAAGGAGGTGCATTCAGAATGGCACGTATCGCAGGTGTAGATATTCCTCGAGACAAACGCGTTGTTATTTCTTTAACTTACGTATTCGGCATTGGTCGCACAACTGCTGAAAAAATTCTAACTGAAGCTGGTATTTCTTCAGAAACACGAGTTCGTGATTTAACGGAAGACGAACTAGGACGTATCCGTGATATCATCGATCGTATTAAAGTTGAGGGAGACCTTCGTCGTGAAGTATCTCTTAACATTAAACGTCTAATGGAGATCGGTTCTTACCGTGGTCTTCGTCACCGTCGTGGTTTACCAGTTCGTGGTCAAAACTCTAAAAACAATGCTCGTACACGTAAAGGTCCACGTCGTACAGTAGCAAATAAAAAGAAATAATAAGTAAAGGAGGTTGAACTAACAATGGCACGTAAAACAAACACTCGTAAAAAACGTGTGAAAAAGAATATTGAAGCTGGTATAGCTCATATTCGTTCTACTTTCAACAACACAATCGTAACACTTACAGATACTCATGGTAACGCACTTTCTTGGTCTAGTGCTGGTGCACTTGGTTTCCGTGGATCTCGTAAGTCTACTCCATTCGCTGCGCAAATGGCTGCTGAAGCTGCTGCTAAAGTTGCAATGGAGCACGGTTTAAAAACTTTAGAGGTTACTGTTAAAGGTCCTGGTGCTGGTCGTGAAGCTGCAATTCGTGCTCTTCAAGCTGCAGGTCTAGAAGTAACAGCAATTAGAGATGTTACTCCAGTTCCTCATAATGGATGTCGTCCACCAAAACGTCGTCGTGTGTAATTTTTCTGTATAGAATTTTCCCTTTTGTCTATAATGGATATGATGCATTATCGAGAAATTTCGTACAGAAACATCGCTTGTTGTGCACAATCGGGAACTGCCTAAGGGGGACTTTCGGTTAGACAGGGGGTATCCCTTTGTTTAACCGGGGTTTCGACGTTTTGAAGGAGGGTTTAGTTAATGATTGAAATCGAAAAGCCGAAAATCGAAACGGTTGAACTTAACGAAGATGCTAAATATGGTAAATTCGTAATTGAACCGCTTGAGCGTGGATATGGTACTACTTTGGGTAACTCCTTACGTCGTATTCTTTTATCCTCACTCCCTGGTGCCGCTGTTACTGCTATCCAAATCGATGGCGTATTACATGAATTTTCAACAGTTGAGGGCGTAGTAGAAGACGTTACGACGATCATCTTAAACTTGAAAAAGTTAGCTCTTAAAATCTACTCTGAAGAAGAGAAGACGTTGGAAATTGATGTGCAGGGCGAAGGTATTGTCACAGCTGCTGATATTACTCACGATAGTGATGTAGAAATCTTAAATCCAGATTTACACATTGCAACGTTAGCAAAAAATGCGCATTTCCGCATGCGTTTAACTGCAAAGCGTGGCCGTGGGTATACGCCAGCTGATGCAAATAAAAGCGAAGATCAACCAATAGGAGTAATTCCTATTGATTCTATTTATACTCCAGTATCACGTGTGACTTACCAAGTGGAAAAGACACGTGTCGGACAAGTGGCTAATTATGATAAGCTTACGCTTGATGTATGGACGGATGGAAGCATCGGGCCAAAAGAAGCTATCTCTTTAGGTGCCAAAATCTTAACTGAGCATTTAAATATCTTTGTTGGTTTAACTGATGAAGCACAAAATGCTGAGATTATGGTCGAGAAGGAAGAAGATCAAAAAGAGAAAGTTCTTGAGATGACTATCGAAGAACTAGATCTTTCTGTTCGTTCTTATAATTGCCTAAAACGTGCAGGAATTAATACTGTACAAGAGCTTGCGAACAAAACAGAAGAAGATATGATGAAAGTTCGTAACTTAGGACGTAAATCCTTAGAAGAAGTTAAACATAAACTTGAGGAATTAGGTTTAGGTTTACGTAAAGACGACTGAGGATTTAAACCCATCAACAAAGGAGGGAACTACGAATGGCATACAGAAAATTAGGCCGTACAAGTGCGCAACGTAAAGCTATGTTACGTGATTTAGCTACTGATTTAATTATCAACGAGCGCATCCAAACGACAGAAACTCGTGCAAAAGAACTTCGTTCTGTAGTGGAAAAAATGATCACTTTAGGTAAACGCGGAGATCTTCACGCTCGTCGTCAAGCAGCAGCTTTCATTCGCAATGAAGTAGCTAACGCTGAGACTGGTCAAGATGCACTTCAAAAATTATTCGCTGATGTAGCTCCACGCTATGCTGAGCGCCAAGGCGGATACACTCGTATTGCAAAAATTGGTCCACGTCGCGGAGACGCAGCACCAATGGTAATTATCGAGTTAGTATAATGATAATTAAAAGGGCAGGACAGTTCTTTTCAAGAAACTGGTCATGGCCCTTTTTTTTAAATATAAAAATAGGCTAACTTGGCGAAGGAAAGGGTGCCTTGTATTGAAAAAAGAGAAACTTCGGACAGAAAATATATCATTTCAATATCCTGGGGCAGCCACTTATGCATTAAAAGATGTTTCATTTTCCTTGTATGAGGGAGAATGGGTATCTGTTATTGGACAAAACGGTTCAGGGAAGTCTACACTTGCAAAATTATTGAATGGTTTGTTTTTGCCGGAAGCAGGGACTATTATAGTAAATGATACAATGGTTTTATCAGAGGAAACGGTATGGGATGTTCGAAAACAAATTGGGATGGTATTTCAAAATCCAGATAATCAATTTGTTGGAACGACAGTGCAAGACGACGTTGTTTTTGGCTTAGAGAATATCGGAATGCCAAGAGAGAAAATGGTAGAAAGATTAGATCAGGCCCTCAAACTTGTCCGTATGGAAGATTTTCTTAATGATGAACCTCATTCGTTATCTGGTGGGCAAAAGCAGCGAGTGGCAATAGCAGGCGTTTTAGCACTTCAGCCATCTATTTTGATATTAGATGAAGCAACGTCAATGCTAGATCCTCAAGGGAGACGTGAAGTAGTAGAAACGGTTAGACAACTTGTTAATCAAAAAGGTATTACAGTGTTATCAATTACGCACGATTTAGAAGAAGCGGCGCAATCAGACCGTGTCATTATTTTAAATAAGGGAGAAATATTAGAGGAAGGGACTCCAAAGCAAATATTCAAGTCCTCTCATATGCTCCAAGAAATTGGATTAGATGTACCATTTTCAGTGAAAATAGCAGAATTATTAAAAAGAAATGAAATTCTCTTGCAAAATACGCATCTTACAATGGAAAGCTTGGTGAACGAACTTTGGAGATTACATTCCAAAAAGTAGAACATCGTTATCAATATAAAACTCCATTTGAAAGACGCGCACTTTATGATGTAAACGTGTCGTTTCCAAGTGGGGGCTATTATGCCATTATCGGTCATACTGGTTCAGGTAAGTCGACGATGATTCAACATTTAAATGGTTTATTGCAGCCGACGAATGGCACAGTTCAAATTGGTGAACATTTCATTTCGGCAGGAAAGAAAGAAAAAAAGCTAAAGCCACTACGTAAAAAGGTAGGGGTTGTCTTTCAATTCCCAGAACATCAGTTGTTTGAAGAGACTGTGGAGAAGGATATTTGTTTCGGCCCTACTAATTTTGGGGTATCTGTAGAAGAAGCGAAGCAAAAGGCAAGAGAGGCAATTGAACTTGTAGGGTTAGAGCCAGAACTGTTAACACGTTCACCGTTTGAGTTAAGTGGTGGGCAAATGAGGCGTGTTGCGATAGCGGGTGTATTGGCGATGGAACCCGAAGTGCTTGTATTAGATGAACCTACAGCAGGACTAGATCCAAAAGGGCAGAATGAACTTATGGAGATGTTTTATAAGCTGCATAAGGAAAAAGGTCTTACAGTTATCCTAGTAACACATAATATGGAGGATGCTGCTAAGTATGCGGAGCAGATTGTAGTCATGCATAAAGGAACGGTCTTTTTGCAAGGAAGTGCAGAGGAAGTATTTTCACATGCTGATGAACTAGAGAAAATTGGCGTGGATCTTCCTATGTCTTTAAAGTATAAACGTGCAATTGAAGAGAAGTTTGGCATTTCAATCCCAAAGGCTACCTTATCTTTAGAGGATCTTACTCATGAAGTTGTGCAGGTGTTACGAAAAGGTGGTCATGAATCATGCAGCAGTTGATTATTGGAAGATATATTCCAGGTAAGTCTCTTATTCATCAACTTGATCCACGTACGAAGCTGCTGATTGTCTTTTTATATGTATTTGTTGTTTTCTTAGCAAATAATGCGATTTCATATGGATTTTTATTTTTATATGCACTCATTGCTTTATTTTTTGCAAAAGTGCCGATTCGTTATGTACTTTCGGGCTTAAAACCAATTCTATGGATTTTTCTTTTTACATTTTTCCTGCATATTTTTACAAATAAAGAAGGGGAAGTACTATTCCAGCTTGGTTGGTTTTCGATACATGAAAAAGGATTAGAGCAAGGGATATACATTTCTATACGATTCTTCGTTATTATTTTAATGACGACATTATTAACGTTAACGACGACACCTATTGAGATTACAGATGGTTTGGAGACGTTATTAAAGCCGTTGAAACGTATAAAAGTTCCTGTTCATGAAATCGCATTAATGATGTCAATTTCTCTTCGTTTTATTCCGACATTAATGGATGAAACAAGTAAAATAATGAAGGCACAAGCTTCACGTGGTATTGATTTCGCAGGAGGACCGATAAAAGATAGGATAAAAGCTATTATCTCACTACTCGTTCCTCTATTTATCAGTGCTTTTAAGCGTGCTGAGGACTTAGCAATTGCTATGGAAGCACGTGGGTATCAAAATGGCGAAGGACGTACTAAATTTAGGCAACTACGCTGGAAAACAAGCGATACAGTAACGATTATAAGCTTACTTTGTTTAGCATGTATTTTGGCATGGGTGCGATCGTAATGGAGAATAGAGAAATGGATAGAATAAAATGTACGGTTGCATATGATGGCATGCATTTTTGTGGTTATCAAATTCAGCCGCAGCATCGTACTGTTCAACAAGAGATTGAGAAAGCTTTGCAGAAATTGCATAAAGGAGAACTTGTTCGTATTCAGGCATCGGGCAGAACGGATTCTACTGTTCACGCTAAAGGACAAGTCATACACTTTGATACACCGTTGTCTCTTGAAGAGTGGCAATGGAGTAATGCATTAAACACAATGTTGCCAGATGATATTGTTATCAGACAGGTAGAGAAAAAAACAGAAGAATTTCATGCGCGTTACGGTGTCGAGAGAAAAGAATATCGTTATCGTGTATTATTATCAAAGACTGCGGATGTATTCCGTAGAAATTACGTATATCAATATCCATATCCGCTCGAAATAAGCTCTATAAGAAAAGCGATTCCTTATTTTATTGGAACGCATGATTTCACTTCTTTTTGTTCGGCAAAAACTGACAAAAAAGATAAAGTGCGAACGATTTATGAAATTGAGTTAATTGAGCAAGGCGATGAATTAATTTTTCGTTTTGTAGGTAATGGATTTTTATATAATATGGTCAGAATTATTGTTGGTACGTTACTTAGCGTAGGGCAAGGAAAGCTTGATCCTGATAGCATTCCAGAGATTTTAGCGAAACAAAATCGTCAGTTTGCTGGAAAGATGGCTCCAGGTCATGGACTTTACTTATGGCAGGTAAACTATAACAACTAATCCTGGTGTAACATTTGCTTGACATTAGAAACTCAAAAGTATATCATAACATATGGTATTGTTTCTAAAACCACGATTAGCCCCGGAAGGAAATCGTGTTTAAGATAAACAATAGATTTTTTCTATGGAAAAGATAACGAGGAGGGAAACACATGCGTACGACTTTTATGGCAAAAGCTAACGAAGTTGAGCGTAAATGGTATGTGGTTGATGCTGAAGGTCAAACTTTAGGTCGCCTATCTACTGAAGTAGCATCTATTTTACGCGGTAAAAACAAACCTACATTTACACCACACGTTGACACGGGTGATCATGTAATTATTATTAACGCTGAAAAAATTCATTTAACAGGTAATAAATTAAACGATAAAATTTACTACCGTCACACTAACCACCCAGGTGGACTTAAACAAAGAACAGCTCTAGAAATGCGTACAAACTACCCTGTACAAATGTTAGAGCTTGCAATTAAAGGGATGCTTCCAAAAGGACGTTTAGGACGTCAAGTATCTAAGAAATTAAACGTGTATGCTGGAGCAGAGCATCCACACCAAGCACAAAAACCAGAAGTTTACGAACTTCGCGGATAATCAATTAAAGGAGGGCTTACTTTGGCACAGGTTCAATACTATGGCACTGGACGTCGTAAGAGTTCAGTAGCGCGCGTACGCCTAGTTCCAGGCGAAGGACGCGTTATCATTAACGGTCGTGATTTTGAAAACTATATCCCATTTGCTGCATTACGTGAAGTAGTGAAACAACCTCTAGTTGCAACAGAAACTTTAGGTAACTACGATGTACTTGTAAACGTAAATGGTGGTGGATACACTGGTCAAGCTGGTGCTATTCGTCACGGTATTTCTCGCGCTTTATTAAAAGCTGATCCAGAATACCGTCTAACACTAAAACGTGCAGGTCTATTAACTCGTGACGCACGTATGAAAGAGCGTAAAAAATACGGTCTTAAAGGCGCACGTCGTGCACCTCAGTTCTCAAAACGTTAATTTTTGCGAACTACAAACCCCAACCATTTTGGTTGGGGTTTTTTATGTTTCATTCCTCTTTTGTAATTTTTGTAGTTTGGAATATTTTAGTGCTATTCTCTCGCGTATGCTTCTTCTTTAGAAGTTTAGACTAATACGTATTAGGGAGGTTTATAAGTACTATGAATGTCATTGTCAGCTTACAAGAAAAACAAAAAGAAAAGCAGTTGAAATATGAACGGAAGATGCTGCGAGAATTATCATTAAAAACATTACGTTCAAATATTAGGGATGCCTTTCAGATGCAGGAACTTCATCGTCAGTATGAAGATTACTGTATTGAATTAGGGATAGAATCGTATTTATTAGGAGCGAGATACAGTAAGTTTGGTTATTATGGTGAATCATTCTTTGATGTAAAATATAGAGCCTTAGAAGAAGAGCAACAATTAACGGAAACACTATTTCAATTTTTAACGAGCATGACTATGCGGGAAATTAAGTTACAAGATGAGGAATTACTTTTTGAATCTTGCCAGCAGTTTATAGGCTTATGGTGGCAGGAAGGATATGAAAAAGGTGAAAGAAGATATCGATTAAAGCTTCATTAAGACAAGCATAAACTTTCCTCTTGTCCCATATAAGTAATTAGAGGGACTAGCTGGAGGAGGAAAGGTATGAAGAGAATTCGAATTATCTCTTTTGCACTCGCTGCGGTTGTTTTGTTTTTTTTAGTTAAACAAGAATTTCAAATTACAAAATCGTGGCGAGCTTGGAATTTACCCTTATCGGGGAAAGTGATTGTATTGGATGCTGGGCATGGTGGGCCAGACGGAGGGGCTGTTGGTGGAAAAGATATTATAGAAAAAGATATTACGCTTGAGATTACAAAGAAGGTACAAGATTATTTACAAGAACAAGGTGCACTAGTTATTTTAACACGTGAGGGAGATTATGATTTAGCTCAGAAAGATACAAAATCATATAGTAGACGTAAAGCAGAGGATTTAAAAAAGCGTGTAGAGATTATTAATAAGCCTGATGTAGACTTTTTTGCGAGTATTCATTTAAATGCTTTAACTAGCAGTGGATCGAAAGGCGCACAAACGTTCTACTACCGTTCTTCGGTTGAAAATGAACGTGCTGCGAAATTTATACAAGCTGAATTGAGAACGAGTTTAGAGAATACGAATCGTTCTGCTAAAACAATTTCTCATGTGTATTTATTAAAGTATGCGAAAACACCAGGTGCTTTAATTGAAGCTGGCTTTTTATCGAATGTAAACGAAAGGTATATGTTAAATTCGGAGAAATATCAGCAAAAGGTAGCGGCTGCAGTATATCGTGGTATATTACGTTATTTCACGGAAAAAGGGAATCCTCCAGAATAAGGAGGATTTTTTGAGTTTCTCTCGTTAACGAAGTTTTCCGAAAATATGTTATACTGGAAATGTAAACGCATTTATTTCAAAAATAAAGAGAGATACATTTAATTAACATTACGTTATTTTTCATACAGGGGGCTGGGCTAACTATGGTAACGAAAGAGCAAGTAGTGGAAGCGTTAGAAGGGATTGTAGATCCGTTTTTACATAAAACGTTAAAAGAAACAGGTGCAATTAAAGAGGTAACAGTTAAGCCTGAGAAGGAACATGTAAGTGTTAAAATTGCAATTGTAAAAACCGGTACAGCGGAACAAATGCAATTGCAATCTGGAATTGTAAAGTTAGTAAAAGAACTAGGGGCAGCAACAGTAGGGCTTCGCTTTGCAGAATTTACAGAAGAGGAATTAGCTCAGTTTGCACCGGAACAGGAAGAAGAGCAAACTGAATCTTTATTGTCACCAAATTCAAAAACAACATTTTTAGCAGTGGCGAGTGGAAAAGGTGGAGTCGGAAAATCAACAGTTTCTGTTAACCTTGCCATTGCTTTAGCTCGTTTAGGTAAAAAGGTTGGTATCATTGATGCTGATATTTATGGTTTTAGCGTACCGGATATGATGGGGATAGAAAAACGTCCTGTTGTAAGAGGGGATAGAATCATTCCAGTGGAGCGTCTAGGTGTAAAGGTAATTTCAATGGGATTCTTTGTAGAAGATAATGCACCGGTTATTTGGAGAGGCCCTATGCTTGGAAAAATGTTAAATCACTTCTTTACAGAAGTAGAGTGGGGCGATTTAGACTATTTAGTTTTAGATTTACCACCGGGTACAGGTGATGTTGCGCTAGACTTACATTCAATGTTGCCAGCTTGTAAAGAGATTATTGTAACAACGCCACATCCAACAGCGGCATTTGTGGCAGCGCGTGCTGGAGCCATGGCTTTACGTACAGAACATAGTATTCTTGGTGTTGTTGAAAATATGGCGTATTTTGAAAGTAAAACAACTGGTGAAAAAGAATATGTGTTTGGAAGAGGTGGAGGAGATAAATTAGCTACAGAACTTCAAACAGAAGTACTTGGCCGAATCCCGCTTCAACAACCTGATTGGAATAAAGATGACTTTGCGCCTTCGGTATATGAAGATACACATACGACGGGTCTTATTTATCGTACGATAGCTGAGACAGTAATTGATAAAATAGCTGTCGCGCAAAAATAAAATAATAATGAGTGGACGATACATATATTGTCCACTCATTATTATAATTATTATTTTTACTGTTGCTCCTTTTTACCGTCTTGGGAACCACCTTCACCGCCTGCTTCTTTTTTATCAGATCCACTTTTTTCGGCCTTTTGTACACCTTTACTAATAATATCAATCATCTTAGCTTGGAAGAGTGGGCTTTCGGCAGTTTCGGTTAGTACTTGTTGTAAATATTGGCGGTATTCTTTGCTCTTCATTGTTTGTAACATCATTTTTTCTACTTCAGGGTTTTTCATAATTTCTATAACGCCTGCTTGGTATTCAGGGTCTTTTAGTAATGTTTTCATTAAGGTTGTTTGTTCTTTTCCCATACTTTTAGCGAATTTCGATGAGAACTCAGGGTCTTTAAAGAGCTTTTCCCAGAATTGTTGCCCTTTGTCGGATACCATTGCATCTTCAATCGTTTTCTTTACTACTGTTTCATCTAGTATGAGTGCTTGTTTCATTTTTTCATCAGTTAACACATCTTGAATGGCTTTCTTACCTTGATCGGTTTTTAAAATATCAACAATCATTTTCTTCGTTTGATCGTAATCAAGTTCGGACTTTGCTTCTTTTCCTTGTGCACATGCTACAAGTACAAGAAATAGAAAAGAAGAAGTCAAAACGAGCAGCATCCGTTTCATAAGTTGGAACTCCTTTCAACACAGTTCTCTCTTTTTAATATAAATATCTTTAAGGAATTTATACATGAACATGGCTAGCTTTTTGAAATTGTCATTGATACAATTTAATTAGAAATATAAGGATAATGGGGGATGTGTTGTGAATAGCCGCAAGTGGGTACGACTGTTTTTTACGACGTTGTTTCTTGGTGGGATTAGCACGGTCATTATTGGATTTGTTTTGGAGTGGGACAAGTACGTTGAATTTTTTCAAAATTTCGACGGAAAAGAGATTTTAGCAGTTTCCTTCTGGTTGATGGGTGTAGGATTTATTTTTAGTGTTATAAGTCAAATGGGGTTCTTTGCCTATTTAACAATCCATCGTTTTGGACTGGGGATGTTCAGATCACCTTCTTTATGGAATGCAGTCCAGCTCTTCTTTATTGCATTCGTTTTATTTGATTTCGTGTATTTAAGATCTGTATTGATTGCAAATGGGGAAGTTTCATTAGGGAATAACATACTTGTTGCTGGTGTGTTATTTGTGTTTGGGGCGGTTGTTGCTTACATAAAAAGTAAAGAAACAAATAGAAAGGCATTTGTGCCCGCTTTGTTCTTTATGGTTGTTGTAACAATTCTTGAGTGGGTACCAGCGCTTCGTATTAATGATACAGATTGGTTGTATTTAATGGTGATACCCCTTTTATTATGTAATGCATATCAGTTACTTATATTACACCGTTTAATTGGAAAGACGAGTAAGTCGGCTTAAGTAAGAGAGGTTTTGGGTTTTTATACAGAGGGTAGTTGTATGAATGCAAATATCGGGATGAAAAAAGCTCTATTACCTTAATGATAGGTAATAGAGCTTTTTATGTGTGAAGGCACGAGGGAAAAGAATTACCTTACATCTTTACTTTTTGTACTTGTGTTAGAAATAAGTTGTGATACCGATATTTGCTCATATCCGTCACTCTTTAATTTTTGCAGAAGCAGTGGTAAAGCTTTATTTGTTTGAAGGGCAGAATCGGATGCATGTAATAAGACGATATCTCCACCTTTTAAATTAGTAGAGACATTGGAAACGATATTGTTTACACCTGGGTTTTTCCAGTCGTTTGAGTTATTACTCCAATGGACGATGGTGTATCCGAGTGATTCTGCTATTTTAAGTGTTGCTTTGTTAAAGTCTCCACTAGGTGGACGTAATAGTTTGACTTGTTTCACACCAAGTTTTGTAAAAACATCTTGTGCTCGTAAAAGATCTCTTCGTATTTCATTTGCCTCTAGAGAAGTGTAGGACGTGTAATTATAGCCCATACTACCGATTTCATGTCCATCTTTTATGATGCGTTCAACAACATCAGGGTGTCTTTCTGCCCATGCAGCAGAAACGAAGAAGGTTGCATTCTTAATGTCTCTTTCTTTAAGTGTATCAAGGATTGGAATTGCTTTTTTGTCTCCCCAACTAATATCAAACGTGAATGCAACTTGTTTTTTAGAGGTGTCTCCTTTGTAAATAACTTTAGGTCCTGTCGCAGTTGAAAAAGCAGATTCATGTGAATATGTTTTCAAAAAGAGAAGCCATGCTGTAAATAAGGAAAGTATCACTATTAAGCTAATGTGTTTAAAAGCTCGTTTACTCGTAATAAAAAAGAAAAACATAATATTACGCCCCTTTGTCCAATCCTTTTCAGTTACATATATGCTTTAAATATTAAAAAGAGAACAAAGGATTAATATCGTAAGCAGTGGACATAATGAATGATAGAATTTTGATAAGTGAAAATGAGCGTAACGTTTATTGCTTTGTAAGAAATGATTGAGGTGATGATTTGCTTGGGTTTATGTTAACAAAAGAAGAGAAAAAAGAAATGGAATACATATTGAAGAGAGAGTTAGAAGAACTGTTATTTGATTTTGAAGATGAACGTATTCATGACGTTGTAAAAAAGGCGATGGAAGAAAGATATAAAATCATTTTTTGTTTGTTTCGAAGAGTCGCTAATGCAGAAGAGTGTATGCGTTATGTAAGGAAAAGAATTTTTTATTAAAAAGTGTTGACGTTAATGGTTATTATATGATAAATTAATAACCGTCGCTGATGCGGAAACGCAGAAGACGATAAAAAAGAAATTTAAAAAACTTAGTTGACATTGAAAAATGAAGATGTTAACATAAGGAAGTCGCAAATGAGCGACCAAGTAGTTCTTTGAAAACTGA
>NZ_QOZX01000005.1:0-170308 GCF_008368895.1 Bacillus sp. BB081 | reverse complement strand
CTCCTGCTATAATACAAATAATGGATAAAATAATTACCGTTTTTTTCTTCATAGGAAATCCCCTTGCATTTAAATATATTTAAAATATACATTGAAAATAAAATTGTTAAACAAATGTTGAGAAATATCAAATTTCAATTTCCATTATATTCTATTCTTGCTATTATTTAATGTAAGACTATTCAGAAAAGGAAGGGATTATATGCAGGTTCCAGTGAAGGGGAATGAAAAGATTACAAAGTTACTTAATGACTGGTATCAATTAATGCTACAACAACAACTTTCAAAAGTAACAAACTTAAAACAAGAACTTGATGAATATATTAAAATCTTAAAAACTGAAGAAAACGCAGAACTACAAGACCAAAACCTATTATTATACTACTCTCTATTAGATTTTCGTTTTAAAACACTTACCGATAGATTCAGTATCACTAAAAGTAGTTTTGATAAAATTGATTCTTTTGAAACTCCGACTGATGGTTTCTTAGCTTATTATTATCATTTTTATAAAGCTGTACATTTCATGATACTCACTGACCATAATGAGGCACAAAATCATTATGAAAAAGCTGAATCTCTTTTGAAATATGTTTCCAATGAAATCGAACAAGCTGAATTTCAATCTAAGTTAGCTTTGTTTTACCATAACACCTACGAACCACTTTTAGCTATTCGTTATGCAACTACTTCAAAAGATATCTTCTCTAAACACCAAGGTTATGAAAGTAATGTAGCTTCTTGTGAAAATACAATCGGAATGAGTTGTGTATCTCTAAAACAATTTGAACAAGCCGAGGAACATTTAAATTCTGCATTAAACTTATTAAACAAGAATAACGAAGAAACATTAATTTCATTAGTCCGCCACAATTTAGGTTGGTTATATTCAAGTCAAAATCTTTCTGAATCAGCTATTCGTCACTTATCAGAAGTAACAGAGAAAATTCCTAATCATTTTAAAGCTATTTTCCTACAAGCTAGAGAATATTCTAAGTTAGGTGAAACAAATATTGCCTCTGACCTAATTGAAAAAGGTTTAAAAATTTGTTTAAACCTAGAGAATGAAGAATACACGCATCACTTTACCATTTTAAAAGCACTAAATAACAATGCTTCTATTGAAGAATTAAAAAGAGTAACTATTGCAGGTATTTCCTATTTCAAAAGAGAAACACTTTGGGATTATGTAGAAGAATATGCAGAACTGTTAGCAACTAGATTACATACTGCGTGTGAGTACCAAACATCTAGTGACTATTTCTGTTTAGGTCTTGAAGCAAGAACAAAATTATTAGCTAAAGGGGCGTTAAAGTAATGAAAAAGCTTGGTTTAACGGTAATGAGTTTAGCTGCTACAGGTATTATGTCTTTCGGATTAAGTACTATTCCTGAAACACAACAAACAGCAAAGATAGAGAACATTAATAAATTACAATCAACACATGGAGAAGGCTGGTCACCTCAAAGACCTGACTTAGCGTATAGTCACGGTAATGGTGGCGGTGCACCTACTTACGATCATGGAAGACCGCCTGCACCACAAGCTTAATTGTTTCGCAAAGAAAGTCATACTACTTGTATGGCTTTTTCTTTATTTTAGTTACTTAAGCCCTACATTTTTATCTAATTTGCTTTTGCTGGTGTAGAAGAGGAAAAAGATATAGAAGCATAAAGTGAAACTTTAATCAGTGGGGGTTTTCTTCATCCCCACTGATTATCAGCCCTCACCAATTGGGCTTTTACGGGCAGCCCGCCCCCCCACCTAATTTCTTTGCTTTCGCTGAATTTTGAGGTGGGGATCTTACTGCCCGTTAATGCGTGATAAAAGAAAACCGCCTGAAATGATGTGTACTCGAATAGTAGTACATAAAAAAATACAAATAACAATAAATTAAATCTCGTTAAAACAAAAAGGAGATGTCCTAGTACCATGCCTAGGACATCTCCTTTACTTATCTAAATTTCTAAATTCTATACAGCACTATCAATTAAACAATTATTAGATATATCTTCTATCTAAAACATCGTATTATCATTAGCTGCTTCACTTGGAATCTCTTGAATTACATCCCAGTGTTCAACAATCTTTCCATCCTTGATACGAAATATATCGACTATAGCAACTCCCTTATCTTGAGAATTAGTACGAGAATGCACATGAAGAGCAACTGTATCCCCTTCAGCTACTACACGTTTAATCTCTGCAGAGGAATTAGGATTTTTAACAAAATCCTCCTTAAAGAAATCCATGAAGGCTTTTCGTCCATCAGCAACAAAAGGATTATGTTGCTTATAATCTTCGCTAACATATTTAGGGATAATATCGATATTATGTTTGTTAAAAACTTCATTATAGAAATCAACTACCATCTTTTTATTCTTTTCATTTTCTTTTACTTCTTTTGATACAGAAGCGACATTTTCGCTCTTTATTGAGTTCCCTTTGTTATTACCGGTGGAAGCTTGAAATATCAAAGTCGATACAATTCCTAAAATAAACACAGAAATAATTATTACTATTAAACTTTTCTCTAATTTCATATATACCTACCTCTTCTAATCATATAAATTATATTCCATTACATTTTTGGGAAGTAAAACCCTTCCCAAAAATGTAATGTCAGAGGTAATGTTAGGAAATTTCATTTATCCTAACCTCCCCCTATACAAGGCATATTAGAAACGATTAACTCTAACTTAATACCTCATTAACAGTTGCACTGTCCACAATTTGAATAAACTTCTTAACCTTATCGTTCTCATCAAACTCATAAAGGTGACAAAAATCTGCTATGAACGATTTCCCTGTAGCTTTATATGTTCCACTATATTTTCCATAAACGATAACAGTATTGTTATTGAAAGTATAAATTTCATCTTTAGCGCTATAGTCATCCCATTCCGTGCCAAGACGTTCATGTACGTTTTTCACTACTTCATCTGTACCTATATAAGTACCTGCATATGGAAACCCGGCAGCTTCTGTCCAAGATACATTTTCACTTAAATACGTTTTGAACGCATCCAATTTCCCTTCGCCAGTTAACACATACGTTTCATGTAATAGTTTTTGATATTTATTCATATCATTAACCCCAAGGCATTTCTTTTGTTACAACTTTTGCACTTAATTCTAATACACCTTTATTTGCATAGCCTGGATATGCTGCTTCAAGTTTTGCCACAAAATCTTTTGAAGTTTCACTTTCCTCAGAAGCTTGAACCGCAGTTCTTAGATAATCCATTGTCGCAGTAAGTGCTTGATTATTTAGGGATTTTTCGATTGATCCATGGCTAGGTACAATTATGTCAGCATGTAATGCTTGTAATACTTTCAAGTTCTCAATCCATGCCTCCATAGCCGCTTTTGAGCTAGTATCCGCTAAGAATACATGTATTTCGTTAAAGACATCAATACCACCAATTAATAATTTTAGTTCTTTATTAAACAGGCTAGTTCTGTAATGATCTAAGCCTACTAGTTCAAATGTTAACCCCTGAAAATCAATCGCTTTTTCTTTAAACACTTGAGGTAATACCACGTTACTTGGCGCGTTTTCTCCAAGGGCATCTTTCCAAACTTTTAATTTCCCTAGTACAGAATGAACAATATGTTCAACAGTAGTCTCTGTAGCATACGCTATAGCTTCTGGGTAAGTAGCTTTAATATTTTCTAATCCAAAGTAGTAATCAGGATCCCCATGAGTAATAAAGATTTTATCTAAAGATAAGTCGTTTTTTTTCAGATACTCAACAATTTCTTTCGAATCAGACTGCGTAAATTTTGAGTTTATTAAAAATGCATGTCCTGCTTTCTCAACTAATGTTGCTGTGACCATAAAGCTTTTTTCGTCCGAACTAAACACCGTTAATTTCACATCTTTTTGATTTGTATCGATTGTTTTAAACATAGTATGTTATTCTCCTTTTGTTAAAGTTATTAACTAATTATCATATTTTTATCTTGTTCCGATAAAATCTCCCACTCCCATTCATCTGAAAGTGTAATAGTACCGGCGAATATTCCGGAGATGAATGTCAGGTGCCCTAAGATAACATGTTTGCTACTATATCCTAAATTTTCTTAATATAAATTTTTAAAACGTGCTTCGATTTTATCCGGCGTCATTACCCCACCACCAATAGGGATAATTTGATTATCCTTTTGTAAAAGTAATGAAGGATAACTATTAACACCAAGCTGTCGAACTTTATTGAAATCATTTTGGACATCTATTATTGTTTCTTGAGCGTTTAAACGTTCTAATACTTGTTCAGGGTCCAAACCATGCTCGATTGCAATCTTACGATATGTTTCAGGATCACTCAGACTTTGGCCCTCATAATAAAACGCTTTTTGCATAGCCGAAGTGAATTCTAATAAACGGTCTGGCGCTAATGAGCGTAAGGCTGAAAAGCCAATTGCAGCATCTTTCGAATTCATTTTAAAAGTCCCTTCCTCCACCAGTTTTTGATATGAAGGACCAAATTCAGCACCTGTAAGTTGATTAATTCTTTTATTTCCTTCTTCTATATATGAAAAGTTTTTCATTGGTAAATTATCTAAAAATAACCCTCCACATAAAACCATTAATGGCACTTCAGTGTGGTTTTTGTAAAATCCTTTAATACTTTCTGAAAAACCATAGCACCATCCACAATATGCGTCCCATACGTAAATAAGGTTATCTTGTGTCTTCTCCATTTAAATCTCCTACCTTTCTTTTTATTATCCAGCTCAACTAAATTTTTGGTTTATATAAGTACATCTTTTTATACCTTGTTCTTTTTTTAGATACCTTACTATATTTCCCCAAAACTAATATTTCCAAAGAAAGAGCAACCAAGGTTTTTAACAAAAGATAACGCTGCACCTTATTGCCCCGTAACAGAAAATACTAAAGCTTGGAATATGCATTGATTTGAATGCGTTAGTAACTGTCTACACCGGGTGGCAACGTATGGACCACCATCCTTAATTAAATATATAAATCATATTTTTTAGCTGATATTAGTTGTAACTAAATAGATTACATCTTTATGTAACTATTTTAGTTACAACTAATATAGAAGTCAATTCTTTTTTCCGAAAACATTAAATTTCTACATTATAACGAAATCCTGTGTTAACTTGTAACAAAAAAAGAGGAGTCATCTCCTCTTAATAAATAAACACTATTTAATTTGTTCCTTATACTCATGGTTAACAACTACATACCATTTTCCTGTATCAAATTTTTCTTTATTAATCACGTAAACTTTACTTTCTCTCCTTACCTCCCCTGGTTTTAATTCCTTAGTAATAGTAGAGGTTTCGCCTTTTTCAACCCCATAACTACTAGCTGCCCACACATCACTTTGGTAAGCATTATCATTTTCATCCACTAAATCCACTGATGGTAAAACGGCTAATTTCATCGATTCGTTTGTGATATTTTTTCCTTCTGCTTCTACAACAATAAAGACATGTCCATCTTCAGGTTTTTGGAATCCTATACTTTCTTTACCAACCTTATCTCTTTCTACAACTCTTTTTACAGTTACATCAAATTTAGGTGTATGAAAATCCTTGTTTACAGCATACTCTTTTTCTTTTATTTTTGATTTCTCTTTTGTTTGTTCTGTATTTTTCTGCTTTGTATTCTCTTTCGTTTTCGCCTCATCAGTTGTTTGCACTTTCTTTTCTTCTTGTTTAGAATTGGTTTCTTTAGATTCTGAAGAAGTTTTGTCGGATGTATTGCCGCAACCAGATAAATTGAATACTAAAGCGCCACCTAAAATACATGTAGTAAATTTTTTCAACATCTCTTTTTATCCCCCAATAACACGATATGTAAATTCCTTACTTATCATAGCAAAAAATACAATCTTAAATTGTTGCATCTTGTCGAATGATTAAGAATGATCAATTGTTTTTATTGCATATAAAAAAACATGATCTTGATGTAGTACGAAGATCATGTTTTACGTTGATGTTATTTATAAAACACTTTATTCACATTATACTTCGCTTGAAATTCGTTAATCATATATGTTTCGTAAATTCCTCTTTCCATCGGATTTTCTACAATACATACATCAATACGATACACTTCATCACGATGATTTTTAATACATTGTCTTACTTTACGTGCTTTCCCAACAAAAAGAAGTTCGTCATTCAAATTATAGTTAAACAATAAGGAAAATTATATGACAGGAGATGCAAATATAGACAGTCGCTGATCATTAGTCTACAACCAATCCCACTCTTTACAAAAATATATCAACGATTATTCAATTATATCGATCGTAACTCCGAATATATCGACGATTCGACACAACATATCGACTTACCGACAAATTTCGTGAAAACTATAACCAAAACCACCAACCAATCCCACACCGGCACCCACGCTCCCTACAAAAGAAAAAAACACCTTCAATTTGTCGTTTACATCTACATACTACAGACTGGGTGTTCTATCCTTGTCTCACTTTATTGGGTCACTCCAAAGTATGCCAATTCAATCGGTGCATTCTTACTCATGATGATCGGTGCTACACTTCCATTAACGCAATTGTAAAAGCCGAACTCTTCCCAACTGAAATTCGCGCACTTGGCGTAGGTTTACCATATGCGCTAACCGTTGCGATATTCGGCGGAACAGCTGAGTTCATCGCATTATGGCTAAAGAGTATCGGAATGGAGTCACTATTCTACTTCTATGTAGCTGGATTTATCGCGATAAGCTTTATTTCGTATTGGCGTATGGATGAGTCATCGAAGAATTCGCAGATTGAGGCAGAGCTTGGTGGTGGGGATAAATTAATTAATAATAAATCTAGTTAAAATTATGCATTCTATAATTTTCGTTTATCTGAAAAAGTATAATTCATTAATATGCAATTTAAAAACCTCTACTAATATGTAGAGGTTTTTAAACTTTATAATAGAAAAAATATTCAATTGTAAAGAATAGTATCCTTGTACCAGAAGTATATGTATAGCTTGGGCTGATTTTTTCCTACTCTCTATTTTTAATAAATATAAAATAGAAACCATTTTAATATTCCAAAGAAAAATTCCCTATACAAACCTTTAATTGATACAATAATCTATGGATAAAATTAATATTTTATTTATATTAAAAAATCGAAAAGAGGTGGGGCTTTGAACAAGTGGGCTATATTATCTTTAATATGTGTACCTTACGCTCTCTTAACTATAGTAAATGAAAATACATTAGAAATAGGTGGATCAGCAAATGTCTTTTGGAAAGTTGGTTTATTTGCACCACTTATAGGTGTTTTATTTTCAGCTGGAGCCAGTAAAACTTACCAACGCGTTATGCTTGCAATATTTAATTTAAGTTACTATTTTGTACTCTACATCTATATGATATACACTTTTTAAAATACTCTTATACTCGTTTTATGAACATATATTTTGGAGAGAAAATCATGAAAAACAAAACATACTATTTATCAATAATTTTCACAAGTCTTGTTTTTTTATTTTTATTTACAAAAGCTTTAGGATTTATCTTCTGGATAAATGGTGCACCAATAGACAAATGGGTAGCTTTGGTTGGTTTATTTGCTATTCCGATTTTCATCTACTACTCTTTTCCAGGACAAAATTTTAAAAAAGCACAAAAAACAGTAACCATAGTTATAATAATAGTTCAAATCATATGGCTAAAATGGGCCATTAATCAGTCTAAATATTATGTATATGTTAACAGTAATAACATTCTCCCCTCTCCATATATAATTCAGGAGACTCCAAATTCAGATACTCCTATTTCTCTTGGTCAAAGGCTTTTAACTAACTATACATTTTATAAATCAATTCATTCATATCTATATGTAAGAGAAAATGTCAAAGAAAGTGATCGAGGCATTGTTGATTGGATAAAACATTTTGATAGCGAAATAAAAGAAGAAGGCGACGGGCGCATCTATATAGAAACTTATAAGGGGAAGTTATTTTTCAAGTAAATTGTAAAAGGGAGAACTCAATTTGAAATCTCCCTTTTACATTCTATCATTTAATATCTACTCTCCAAATATAACAATATCAATAGAGTAGATACAACAATTTTTGGAGCTTACAGCATAAGATACAATTCCCTTAGGAATCTATACGCTTTATTATCTTTTATTCTATTTTTGCACTAGAACCTTCTTTTTTGCTTTGCTCTTTGAGATATGCTTTTTCTTCTTTTGGAGTAGCTAATCTTTTGGCTTTCCCCGTACTTTCCCCACCTGCTTGCTCCAACATATAATTATGTTCCTCAACCGCCTGAGAAAAATCTCCTTTTTCCCAACGCTTTAAAATCTCAACATATTTTTCTTTTTCGAGTATTTTATCACTTTGATCTAACAAGTGACGGAGCTTTTTAATATTCTCAGGAGACATTACGATAAACCCAATCTTTGTATCAGCTATTACTTTTTGATGCAGCATTTTGTGCATAGAGTCGATTATGACACCCTCAGAGTTGACCAAATCGTCAATTTCCTCACCTTTGGCAACAACTATTCTCTCTTGTGCTTGCTTATTGTCACTTCCAGAATTGAAAAACATTCCCACCATATATCCTATAAATATACTAAATACCACAACACTGACTACAATCATTGAAAACTTTGTCCACCTATTCATTTGTTGAATCACCCCTTTTCAAGAAATCAATCCATTTGCAATATAGCCCCTATAAAGCACTTTAATATTTGCACTTTATAGTAATTAGAGCATAAACTTAACCACTATTTTATATTTTGTATCTTCCACTAGAAAATTACTATAATTTCCATCTTTTTTCTCTTCTACCGATAAACAACTTATGTTTTCAATCAATTTGATAACATTGATTTATAAGGACAGATTCAGATAATGAGTGTTTGCCCCATCGCTATCAACTAAAAAAACAGGTCCCCCCCAAAACAGTAAAAATAAATAGATTGCTTCTCAATTTAAGTATATTTTAAGTGTTAATATTTGCCTAATAATATTATAATTTATATATCAAAAATATAATTGAGGGTTATAACTGTTGTGCCTTTAAAACGGACAAACGGGAACAAATTATTTTTAATGATTATGATGTTACGTTATTGCAAAGATTAATAGAGTTAAAAAGTATGCCACAAGTTACATTGAAAGATGCTTGCAAATTACTCTTAAAAGAAGTATTGAGAGAATTAAAAAACACAGTAGAATTACAACAAAAGCAATTACAAAATCAAAATGAACAGATAGCCCAATTAACAAACTTATTGGAATCGCAACAAAAGTTATTAACTCATTCTAATGCTATAGAAAAACAACAGGTTACTGATCGTGATAAAGCTGTTATGACTGTTATGCGAGAACTTCAAGAAGTAAAACAGATGGTTGCGGCAAGTAATGAAAAGAAATGGTATCAATTTTGGAAGTGATTTGCTGAGTCATAGCGTTTATGCCGTGAAAGTTCTTTGATGATGAGGGTTCGGAGGCTCGTGGTCAAGGGAATCGTGGAATAAAAAGCGAGGACGGACCCCAGGACAGGGCAAAAACCAAGGTCTTCGCCAAGATTTGTGGTTTTATTGTTAGAAAAGGCGAATAAGAATATAGCATACATACAATAAGGGAATGCAGTATAGATCAGTCTATAAGCATTCCCTTATTATTCTTTTGGTTTTAAAAATTGGGATTTTAAGTAATTAAATGAATTTGAAATGATATTATTTACAATGTATAAAGTGTTTAGAAGGAGAAGGAGAATGAAAATGAAGATATTACGGAGTAAAACTACTTGTTTTGGAATAGGAATGAATATTATTTTTTGTATAGCAATATATATATATATTGCTTATTATAATGATTTTATTTATTTGGATTCTGGTAATTTACATAGAAGTCTTGGAGATGATATTACATATATTTTATATGCTTTATTAGTTCCTTTGGGTGGTTCTATTATATTTTCGTATATTGCTTTAGGTAAAAAAGAATATAGTAAAGGGGTATTAATTTTTAACTTATGTTTTTCGATATTTTTTATAATTTTTATTGGAATTTGGTTTGTTTGTCTTTTGATTTCGTTTTAATATGTGGTTTTTAGGGGTGGTTATTTTGGTTTTAGGATTCTTTAGATAGAGAATTAATATAGAAAGATAAAAAGGAAATGCAGTATAGATCAGTCTACAACCAATCCTACTCTTTACAAAAATATATCAACGATTATTCAATTATATCGATCGTAACTCCGAATATATCAACGATTCGACACAACATATCGACTTACCGACAAATTTCGAGTGCGCTATCCCCTAAACTAACAACCAATCCCACACCACGTCCACCTACAAAGAAAAAAAGCACCAGGTCCCCTAGTGCTCTCCCTCTAAAACAAATGACAAGCCACTTGATGCCCCTTCGCAATCTCAACCATCTTCGGTACTTCCTGCGCGCATTTTTCAGTGGCGAATTTGCAGCGCGTTCTGAATTTGCAGCCAGATGGTGAGTTTAGTGGGCTCGGTACTTCTCCCTCTAGGATGATCCGTTCTTTACCAGTGTTTGTTGGATCTGGTTCTGGCATAGATGAGAGTAGTGCTTGTGTGTATGGATGTGCCGGTTTTGTGTATAGATCTTCGCTGTCAGCAATTTCTACTATGTTTCCTAAGTACATGACTCCGATTCGGTCTGATATGTGTCTTACCATCGATAGGTCATGTGCGATGAATAAGTATGTGACTCCTGTTTCTTCTTGAATGTCTTGCAGCATGTTTACGACTTGCGCTTGGACTGAGACATCGAGTGCTGAGATCGGTTCGTCACATAGAATGAAATCTGGTTTTACAGATAGTGCGCGTGCGATGCTGATGCGCTGACGCTGGCCCCCGCTAAACTCGTGTGGGTAGCGATATAGGTGTTCTTCTTTTAGTCCTACTTTTTTGAGAAGGTCTAGAATGATTTCTTTTCTTTCTTCCGTTGTGTAAGAACCGTGAATGTTCATCGGTTCGCTAATAATTTGGAATACATTCATTGCCGGGTTTAATGATGCGTATGGATCTTGGAAAATGATTTGCATTCTTTTTCTATATTCTTTTAGTTCACTTTCCTTTAAACTTGCGATGTCTTTTCCGTCAAATAAAACGTTACCTGAAGTGACATCGTGTAAACGAATGATGCTTCTTCCTGTCGTTGATTTTCCGCAGCCCGATTCTCCTACTAATCCGAATGTTTCACCTTTTTTAATTGTGAAGCTTAAGTCATCTACTGCTTTTAATTGCTCTGTTTTCCTGCCGAATAGTCCCTTTTTAATAGGAAAATACTTTTTTAAGTTCCGAACTTCAATTAAGTTTTCTTCACGCATGTAAATCACCTACTGTCTTATCGTTTAACCAGCACATAGAACGTCTTTCGTTTCCAATTTCAAAATATGGAGGACGTTCTTTTTCACAAATGTCCATCGCATGCGGGCAACGCTCTGCGAATGGGCAACCTTTTGGCGGGTTTAATAAGTTTGGCGTTACACCTTGAATTGGCGCGAGTCTCTCTTTTACGCCGTTCGATATTTTCGGCAGAGAGTTTAATAACCCTTTCGTATATGGATGATTTGGTGATTGGAAAATATGAAGTACAGGTCCTTCTTCCATAATAAGTCCGCCATACATAACGATAACGCGTGTACAGTTTTGTGCGACTATTCCTAAGTCATGCGTAATAAGAAGTAACGCCATGTTCGTTTCGTTTTTTAAGTTTTTCATTAAATCTAGTATTTGTGCTTGTATCGTTACATCAAGCGCTGTCGTCGGTTCGTCCGCAATGAGAAGGTCTGGGTTACAAGACATCGCCATTGCGATCATAACCCGCTGCTTCATACCGCCGCTTAGTTCATGCGGATATTGCTTTACCCTTTCTTCTGGCGACGAAAGGCCGACTTGCTTTAACAAATTGACCGCAATCTGCTCTGCTTCTTTCTTTTTCACTTTTTGATGGCGTATAATTACTTCCGTCATTTGTTTCCCAATTTTTACGACTGGATTTAGCGCTGACATTGGGTCTTGAGAGATAAGTGAAATTTGATTTCCTCTAATAGAACGCAATTCTTTTTCAGATTTAGAAAGTATGTTTTCATTATGAAAAAGGATTTCCCCTTCTTTCACTTTCCCTGGTGATGTAACAAGAGACATAACGGACTTTGCCATTACACTCTTTCCGCTTCCAGATTCCCCAACAATACCAACTACTTCTCCTTTATTTAAGCGAAATGTAACGCCGCGAACCGCTTCAACTTCGCCACTTTCTATGAAAAAAGAAGTCTTTAAATTTTTCACTTCTAGTAGTTTTTCAGACACGCTTCTCACTCCTTTCACTTAACACTTTAGTTTTCATGTCCGGCTCCTTTTGGTGCGAAAGCTTTCTTCAATGCTTCACCAATTACGTTAAAACTAAGTACCGTTAAAAGGATAAGGAATCCTGGGAAGAGTGTTAAATACCAAGCTTCACCAATATATCCTTGCGCATTGTTTAGCATGCTGCCCCAAGAAGAATCTGGTTCTCTAATACCTAAACCTAAGAAGCTAAGTGATGATTCCATTAAAATCGATGTCGCAATTGTTAATGTCGCGGCGATAATAATGGTTGATAAAATGTTAGGAATGATATGTCTTACAATAATCATAAGTGATTTTTGTCCTGATACTTTTGCGTATAAAACGTACTCACGCTCTTTTACAGATAACGTTTCTGCCCTTACGATACGGGCGGTGTCCATCCATGTTAGTAATCCGATAATAAGAACTAACGTCGTAATTCCTGGTTTTAAATACGCATTTAATAGTAGCATTAAAAAGAATGATGGAATGGACATAAGTACTTCAACAACCCTCATTAAAAAGTTGTCTAACTTTCCGCCAAAATATCCGCTAATTGTTCCAACTGCGGTACCGATTGTAATAGAAACAACCATCGCAAGGAAACCGACCGCAAGTGAAACTCGTCCGCCATATAACGCTCTCGTTAAGTAATCCCTTCCGTAATCATCCGTTCCGAAAGGATGACTCATACCCGGTTCTTGTAAGCGATCTGGAATCGACATTTTGCTAGGATCGTACGGTGATACGAATGCGAAAATTGATGCGACCGTTAAAACCGCAAGTATAATAACTCCCATTGCAACAAACTTATTTTTCGTAAAGCTATGTTTTATCGTTTGAAATCTCCTATTATTCACTCCAAATCACCCCCTCATTCGAATGCGCGGATCTACTACGCCATATAAAATATCAGCAATTAAGTTACCGAGAATTAACATGAATGATGATAGTAATGTAATTGCCATGATAATCGGATAATCAAATCTAAAAATAGCATTTACCCCAAGTGAACCAAGTCCTGGCCATGAGAATACTGTTTCCGTAATAAACGCCCCGCCTACTAAACTTGGAATCGATAATCCGAAAATTGTAATGATCGGTATTAATACATTTCGAAGTACGTGATTAAATAAAACTGTTTTCTTCGAAGCACCGTACGCATATTGAATTTGCACATAGTCTTCTTCTAATTGCTGAATTGTACTTGAGCGAATATATCTCATATAAACAGAGATGTTTTGGAACGCAAGCACCATGCAAGGCAAAATGCCGTGCTGGACAATATCCCAGACGGAATCTTGACCGACTGTACGCATACCCATACTCGGAAGAAGAGTCAACTTTAAAGAGAACAAGTAGATTAATAGTAACGCGAACCAAAAGACTGGCATTGAGATTCCCACATAAGAGATGAAGTTCACAATGCGATCAAAGATAGAATTCTTTTTCACACCTGTAAGTAGTCCAAGCGGTATTGCGATTACAAATGAGACGAGTAAAGATGATCCCATTAAGCCGATTGTTGCAGGTAACCTTTCTACAATAAGATCTAAAACAGGACGATGGTTTTGAAGTGAGTAACCAAAGTTCCCTGTTAAAATATTTTTTAACCATAAAAAATACTGCACGTAAATTGGTTGATCTAATCCTAAACTTTTACGAATACGCTCAACATCAATTGGACTCATGTTTGGCGTGACAAAGTTTCGAACGGGATCCCCCGGTGCTAGTTTTATTAATAGAAAAGAAATAATAGAAATAACAAATAAAAGCGGAATTGCATTTAAAAGCCTCTTCGCAATTACTTTATACACAAACTTCCCCCCTCAAGCTAAAGAAGCTGATTTCCACCAGCTTCTTTACTGTTTCTTATTTCACTTCATAGATCTTAGATAGATCTTCAAACATTGTGACAGGAATTGCTTTCGCTTCTTTTAATCCATCAAACTTTTTATCTACTGCAATAACTGCTTTCGGATATGCAATTGGTAGATAAGGTACGTCTTCTCTAGCTGTCTCTTGAATTTTATGATATAGCTCTGCTCGTTTCGTTTTATCTGTTTCAACTGCAGCTTCTTCCCATAACTTATCGAAATCGGCGTTTTTATATCGTGCATAATTGTATTCAGCATTACTTAAGAATAAGCTCTTATATGAATCTGGCTCAGGTCCCATTATGTAACCACCGAATGTAATGTCATATTCTTTATTCTCTTTATCTAAGCCTTTTTCACTTGCCGCACTAGCATCTAATGCATTTAGTTCAACTTCTAAGCCAACTTCTTTTAATTTTTGTTGTGTATAAAGCGCTAAGCTTTCCATGATTTTATTATTCGTTACATACATCACACGTACTTTTTCTTTATCTTTCACGCCAGCTTTCGCTAATAAATCTTTCGCTTCTTTTTTATCATACTTATAGTCTTTAATATCTTTCGCATAATACATAGCGTCTGGCGTTAAGATTGAATTTGCTGGTTCTGCAAATTCACCTGAAACGAATGCTGAGTTAATCATTTCTTTTTTATCTAACGCATGCGCAATTGCTTGGCGCACTTCTTTTTTCTTCATCAAATCTGTATTCATGTTATAAGATAAGTAGAATAATCTACCTTCAGGGAATGTCACCATTGAGAAGTTCCCAGTGCTATCTAATTTCTTAAAGTCTTGTGGCTCAATCATCTTCATGTTGATTTGACCATTTTGCAGTGAAACATTTGCTGTATTACGGTCTTTTACAACGCGGTATACGATAGAGTCTAATTTAGCTTTCCCACCTACATAATCATCAAATCGATCTAATGCAACGTACTCATCAGATTTATATTCTTTAAACTTAAACGGCCCTGATCCTACAGGCTGTAAGTTTTTCTTACTTTTCGCTAAATCTGCTTCCCCTTCAAATACATGTTTCGGAATTGGGAAGAAATCATTCATCACACCTTCGAAAGATGCGCTTACTTGTGGTAAAACGAATTGAGTTGTTAACTCATCTACCTTTTTCACCTCAAGCGGCTTTCCTTTAAAAATAAAGTTTTCACGACTTGAGCTATTTTGCTTCTCATCCAAAATAGATTGGAATGTAAATGCTATATCGTCTGATGTAATTTTCTTACCATCATGCCATTTCAAATTATCTTTTAGTTTCACTGTCCACGTTAATTGATCTTCTGAAGGCGTAAAGCTCTCAGCAAGAACAAACTTTTTCTTACCGTCTTCCATATGATATAGCGGCGCATATAAGGCCTGCTGTATCGTTAATGACACACGATCGTTCGCATAAAGCGGATTCATCGTATCTGGATTATCGCTAACACCAATCGTTAACGCCCCTCCATCTTTCGGATTCCCTGATTTACTAGTGCCCGCTTGCTTCGAATCTTTTTCCCCTGAACAAGCAGCTAATGCAATAAGTAGTATTAGGACAAATGGTAATGCAAATAACTTCTGTTTCATCTTTCGGCCCCCTCAACTGTTTATACCCATAAGAAAACTCGGAATTAATCCCGAGTTTTCTTATAAGTTTTAAATTACCACTACCCGTATGTAAAGTCAAACTTTTTCGTAAATGTGGAAAGTTTGAAATCTATTCATGCATTCTTGCGATAAGCTATATTGATGCGCAGAGCAAAATAAGTTAAAAAACTAGCAGCCTACAAAAAAGTTCTCTTAAATGATTGTTATATATGATCGAAAATGTAGAATGGGATTAAAGACAAAAAACACATTTAGGAGGTTATCATGACATTTGATGAATTGAAAAAAAACAAACCAACAACCTCATGGGTTGAGTATGATGAAGATGGGGAATTTTTCACTGAAGAAAATATAAGTGCAACAAATACAGTTCTTGACACTTACATTAACCATTTAGAGCGATTAGGTGAGAATCCAACCGAAGTCGAAGTAATGCAAGTTGTTAAAGAGGTAGTTATTAAAATAAATGAACTAAATATTGAACATGACCATTTTATCGAAACAATGGAAAGAGAAGATCTCTATGAATTTATTGATACAGCAGCACGATTAGCTGGCTTAGAATCTGAAGAAGATATAACTGAAGAATGGCGGGAATGGTAAAAAGCTGCATTTACTCCTCCATAAAAATTTGTCCCTTATTCTCCAATTGGAAAATAAGGGACAAACAAAGACAATCTACTCAGATCCCCTAAGGTTTTAATGGTTTAATATTTTGATTTTCAAGTTTGCCTTCACAAATTCCTGTTAACACTGATAATAAGAAAAACAGGCCGTAAAACGGGCGATCAATTTGATCATAAAGGTCATATGCTTCGCCAAGTAGAAAACGTTTGGATAAATACGAAGCAAATAAATTATTAAAGGGTTGTAACCCCTACTATAAGAAATACTATTATTACCAAAGGAAGAATGATAATCATAAAGGACACTATTATTGTTAATAATGCTTTCCATGCTGAAAATTGGTGTGCTTCTCCTAAACATTTTAAGGAAATAATTATTGTCCAAATTCCAATAACTATATCAATTATGGCAAAAATAAGAAACAAAATCGTTAAAGTTATGCTACTATCCATTTCCGGTGTCTCACTCGTAAAGTTTTCTATCCCAAACAAGAAAAATGAAGGCACCCAAACTAATATAAGAGAATAAACGTAAGGGATATAAGAATAGGCAACTGAGTAACGTGTTTTTTCAAAGGTACCTTGTCCACCAAGTTTTTTTGCCACCCAATTAAATAACGCTGGTAGCAAAAAATAATAAATTAAGAAAGCAACGAAGGTACCGAATATAACCATTGAGATTATTGAAAATGGACTACTTATTGAATCCGCCATATTTTTAGAAGATGCTCGATCTAAAGTCTGTACGAATGAGCCTAATAAAATGAGTAAAAATACATTCTTAGGTTTGGATATAAAAATTTCTTTCATTGTATCACGTGGTTTTGTCCAAATGGAGAACCAAGGATTAAGTGCACGTTTAAATTGATTTTCTGGAGTTTCCATAAAAAAACATTCCCCTTTCTTAAAACATATCAAATACAAATCCCTAATTATCCCAGTTAAGTATATAAAAATATTAAAGCATAAATAGTCAATTATTTAAATATAAATATTCAATTATTTAATTTCATCTGAAATTTAGGGGGAGTGCTTCTTAGCAATTACCTCTATATTGTCTTGCATTTTTAACTATGGGCTGAGTAGTTACTTTCATTTTTGAGTACCTCACATTCTTTAATACATTGGATAAACAGTTATAATCTTATCATTAATAAGAACAAACCTAATTTCCATTCCTTCAAATGTTTTACTAGAATATAATCTTCCACTTATACATCTTTTATTGCTATAAGTCTCGTGAATGGCTTCCATAAGAAGAGTGCGATTATATACTTGAAATGCAACAAATCCTCTTTAAAAGCCTATACGTATTTTCCCTCCATCTTCTATATGCTTCCGTAAATAATAATACTTATGAAGTTCTATAATCATATAAAACAAACCAAACGAAAACACTGTGCATGCACACATAAATACAATTGCCCCCATCTGTTGTGTTACAATGCTAAGAATTATATTAGCAATTAACTGCCCCAATCCCGCTGCAATAGCTGCTACTTTTACACCACCAGTTCCTTTCGATGATTTTGATTTTTTTCTTGGTTCCTGAAGTTTTTCAATATGATTTTTATAAAAATGATACAAAGCAAAACCATACAAACCAAATGAAAGAATAAAATAGATGGGAGTTTGTAATTGTAACACTTCATAGGCATATTTTTGAGTTATAACCAATAATCCGACTGAACATATGATGCCATATACTCCTCGAAATAGAGTGTATTGCAATTGTCGTTTCCGAGGATTGATAGCAATCCATATCGCCCACAAATTTAAAAAAATAACTGGAGGAGTTACTATATATACATAGAGTAATCGAAAAGGATTCGCAAAAGCAGGCAAAAGAACAAACACGTCTGCCCCCAAAAGGACAAGACCAATTACATGGACCCTTATTTCATTTACAGGATAAAGAGCCATATAATGTGCAAAAGCTTTCTTATTAAAATCTATACTTCTTTTCATGTTAATTCCCCCCTATTGTTCCAATCGGCAAAAGTTTCATAGCTATTTATTCTCTTTCCCCTTAAATTTATCCATAATATTATGAGCAACTATATTCCATAGTAAAGAAAGTGCGGTAACAAAAAGTACAGCTAAGGAAAAATAAATCCTATCTTTCCATGTATCATGTACAATCATGCCCAGTATAATCATTATTAACGCACCAACACATATAACTATTTTTGAAAATTTTCTCATTCTATTATCTCGCTTCCTTCTCAAACTTAAATGAAACTCCTGTGGAATCTATAAACATACCCACCTATTATAATCTCACCTTTGACACTTATATCATAATCACCTAATACAGGTATATAATCAGGTATCTTAATTTTAGTAATTTCCACTTCATATGTTTGCAATACTATCAACGTTTCAAATGTCCTTTATACATTCCTTATCTAATTTTTAACAATAAATCCAAACTATATATTTAAAAAAGTAAAAGCGGACTCATAAGAGCCAACTTTTACTTTTTATTTTTTAATATATCTTATGAAAGATTTAAAATTAATTCTGCTAAACTATCACAAATAACTTCGAAGCTTCTGCTTTCATAATCTTCTAATTTTACTTGTCCATTTTCATTATCTACAACTACCAAGAGACCATTAAATTCCATACCAATAGGAATATTATTCAGTTGATTATCATGTGCGCCTCGGTATCCTTGTAAAGATACATAAAAATCATGTAGTTCAATTCCTGGTATAACAGGATTTAATTCAAAATCATAACCTAAATAATTACCTCCTAAGTCTAAAAACCAATAAGAATTATAATATTCTTTAATTGAATTATGTAATTGTATCCCCAAATCTTTTTCTATATCAGAAAAATCATGAATTATATTTTTTTCTAAAGGTTTCCAGAATACGTACCCCTCTATATCTGGTTCTCCTTCATAGATAAAAGTATCTGCTTCTTCTATCCATAAAGATTTTGGCAATGAATTATTACACTCTTGCCACTCTCTAATTATTTTATCAAAACAATTTTCCATTTCATTTTTCATTTTTTTATTTACCGCCTAATGTATGATGTTCAATAAATTTCTGAAGCATTTCTACATATCCTGCATCTTTTCCCCCATGCTCCAATCGCTTTTTCTGCGTTATGAATCCCTCCAAAACCAGGATGTAGTGGCAGCGGAACACCAACAGCTTGACCACCACCAATATGGTGATGGACTAATTTAGTTCCACGTAATCCGGTAAAATCATATTGTGGAAATTCCCCTCTAAATCCTTAATGATTTATTCATATTTTGAATCCCCCTATCACATAAGTAATATCATTTCTTATTAAATTTACTGTGTATCAGTTCAAAGAATTTATTTGCACCAAATGAAATTGCGCCAATAATAAGAACACCAATAATAAAATAAATCTTTTTAAATAAGTTGTAAGGAGATAAAATAGCAACTACAAGAAGTATTATAATTGCAACGAATGTGACTAATTTTCCAACTTTAAATGCTTGCATATCAGCTTTCCTCCTTCTGGATAAAAACAGCCAATATAGTCATACATCACAGGTTCTTTAACCATAAGTTTTTGTTTCCTTCCATAGATCACAATACTTAAAATTCAATAAACCTCTTTAAAAGGTTTCATGTGTTCTACCCCCATCTTCTATATGCTTCCTTAAATAATAATACCTATGGAGTTCCATAATGAAATGAAACAACATAAACGAAAGCATGGAGTATACACACATTAATACAATTGCTACCATCTTTTGTGTTGCAAAACCAAGACTGATATTAGCAACGAGTTGACCCAATCCTATAAAAGCCAATACTCCGAAACCAGAGTTTTTTTTCGATGACTTTGATTTTTTGATTGGTCCCTGAAGTTTTTTAATATGATTTTTATAATAATGATTCAAAGCAAAAATATACAAACCAACTGAAAAAACAAAATAGATGGGAGTTTGTAATCCTAACATTCCATATGCAAACTTTTGGGTTATAACTAATAATCCTACTGAACATACGATGCCAAATCCCCCACGAAATAGAGTGTATTGTAATTGCCGTTTCCTAGGATTTATAACAATCCATATTGCCCATACATTTAAAAAAGCAACTGGTGGAACTATTATGTACATATATATCGGTTGAACAGGATTCGCAAAAGCAGGCAAAAGCACAAATATATCTGCTATCCCAATGACAAGAGTAATTATAGTTGATCTTATATCATTTACAGCATAAAGAGCCATATAATATTCAAAAGCTTTTTTATTAAAATCTGTATTCCTTTTCATGTTAATTAAACCACCCCGCTACCGTTGACCAAGCTTTTTTCATTTCCCCTTTAATACATAATGAGTAAAATATGAATTGGTTAATTTCACTAAACATATTATAAGATTTTATTATGAATTTTCAAACATCTAATCTTTCTATTGAATATTAGCATATAATCAATTCTAATCATGAAACATTCTACTTTTTCATATTTTGATTATTTCTAAAATACCGAAAATAATCCTTGAATCAAATATTTTTTCAGCGTTAGAGATATTATTCCCGAATTTAATAATAGGTGCATTTAATCCAAATCTTTCATTCCATTAATTAATCTTAATACCCAATCATCCTTTAAATATATTAAGAACGGAATATACAATCTAACATGTCATTAAAAAAGCTTATGCACGTTATACATAAGCCTTTTTACTCATGATTAGATATTTTTCAAATGCTACACCTTAAAACAAGTCTTAAAAAGATTAAATATAATAGTCAGGATTTTCATCCATTTTAATTAAAAATTCTTCTAAAGAATCCGCTATTTTCTCATCCTCAGAGTAAATAGGACATTGACCTAATTCATTTCCCTCTTTAAATTTAATGGTTAAAAAATTAAGTTCTGTTACTTCAAAAAACACTAATGATTCATCATCATCTACATCATCTAGGTTTGGATTATATTCATAAATATCTTGCCTTAAACGGAAATCTGCAACTGAAATCGGGTCCATAAATCTGTTGAAAAACGTTCTTTTATCAGACTTTAAAAACCCACAACCTATTTCTTGATAAAAGCGTTTCAGTTCTTTTGGGAGTTCCATTTGTAATAAACTTTCTGCCTCATCTATCTCATCTTGATATATAGGATAGAAAATAGTTTTTTGTTTAGAACGGACACTTCTGTCTGCTACAACATATTCTTTCAAAAAATTAAACATAATTTTTACTACCTCCTATTAAAGAAGGGTTATTTTTAACGCTTCCTCAAGCATTGTATTAAAATCATTATATGTGTTCATTACCGTACCTGATGGTTTATCAAGTTCTAAATAAGTACCGTCTGATAAGCTTTTACAAAACCACGCAATATTTGAATCGCCAAAGAAAAGATACTCTTTTTGAAATTCATTTTCATACCAAATCTCCTTGGTTTCTATAAGCCCGCAAATTGATTCGTCCCTTTCTGTATCTAACAAATAAGAGTCAACTCCATAAAGTACTAGCCCGTTAAAATCTAATCCATTTACAGTTTTAAGAAACTCCTCATATTCACTCGGTAGGTCAACATTAAAACTCTTTTTCATGCGTTCTCTTAATTTCTGAACTTCACTATCTGTTGCTGGTGTATTCAGTTTATCATTAAAACTTTTCTCTATTTTTTCAATTTCTAAAATCAAATTTTTCCACATATAAAAAACTTCTTTCTAAGAGTATTTATTCTCCTTTAGGATAGGCATTATATTTGGGTATAGACCAAGTTATATCTGCACTATCTCCATCTTGTAAGTGTCTAGTTAATGTAAACCATTGCTTCAACTTCTATCAGTTATTTTAGGACTTTCTTTTACATATTTGCCTCTGAATCCCATACCTCTACAAATTCAAAACCTTCTAAATCACTCTCTAAAACTACATTTCTAAATTCGTCAGACACAAAAACAGCAGTAGGATGAATCCTTTTATTTACATATACTTTAAAAATCACTTCATTTTGAATAACATTAGGAGTAAATGCAAATTTTTCACACCCTATTATTAAACCTGTAATTAGTTTTTTAAAAATTGCTTTATCACTATCAATTGCATCTAATACATTTAAAACATGAACTACATAATATACTTCACCTGTTGTATTATTAATAAGTGGAAGAAACTCAACGTTAGCACCTATTAAAGGTTCTAATAATTTTTTCGCTTGTTCACTAACCATTGGTGCACCAGTTTCCCCAAAAAAATAAGGAAAATCACTATGATTTCCTTCTTCTAGACATTCAATAAATATTTCTCCCCATGAATCTAGTAAAATTGTAGTGGAGTTGAATTTTCCTTCAAAATATTTCTTATCCTTTTTATAATTTAATAGTTGGAAAGACTCATAGTTATTAGATGAGCTCTTCAATTCCCAAATTTTCATTTTCCTTCTCCTTTATATTTAATCTATTCATAAATTATTTCGGGCTATTTAATTTTAAGCTGCCATCTAATAAACGTGTTCTTATGTCATGTAAAGCTGCAACAGCGTCTGCTTGAGTACCACCATATTCTTTAACTTCTTTTAGTACCTTAGTTACCTCTTTCATATAATCCGTACCATGGTTACCTATATGTAACACTTCAGTAGTCACATATTCATTTACTTTATACGGTAAAAATACTCCATTAGCAGCAGAATCATGGTGTATTCCAAATTCTTTTAATAATTCTTGTGCTTCAATAGCCCTTTTATCATTCCAAGGTGTTAGGTGATGTGCTGCATTAGAATATGGGGGTGGTTCAATCCCTGCATCCTTAAGTTCTTCACGTAATATTTTAGATGTTGTATACGAATCAGGTTTTAATGAAGTATACTCTTATGCCCAAACACTAGAAAGTACCTGGTTATTCCCTTCTCGAAAAGGGGAGCAACCCATTAGTAAAATCCAGGCTTATCGACAATTGCAAAAAGCCGGAGATTTTGCCGATGTAGAATCTATTGGTACTCATACCATGCGCAAAACCTTCGGTTATTGGTTCTATAAACAAACAAAAGATGTAGCCATGTTACAAGAAATTTCGAATCACAGCACACCACAAATTACACTTAAATACATTGGTATCAATAAAGAAGAAAAGGATGATATCCTTGATACATTTCTCCTTTAATTTCTTTTAAAATATATATCAACCTATTAAAAAGCAAATAGTAGTCTTCTTTTTCTAATTAAAATATTAAAAACCAAAAAACTAGCTTTTTTGTGACCAATTAGCACAAAATCTCGTTCTGGGGGTACAATAAAATTTTAGCTTGATGGCAATGTGGCGGTAACCCTTTTATAATGATTTTGGGTAAGTTATAAATAGTCTCTACCTATTAATATTGTATAATTCAATAAATTTGTTAAGACTGTCTTCTAATCTCTTAATTGTGTTTGGATACTTTTTTGAATAATCCTCACACATTTTTTTTAAATAATGATAAAGTGTTTGATAATCAATTATTACCTCATCACCACTGTATAATGCAAATTCTACACCTTCAAATGAATCTCCATTGGCAATATCATACTCATCCAAATCTCCTGGAAAAGTACATGCGCCATATTCCTCTCCAAATCCTACTCCTTCACAAACTGAATTGATTACCTTTAAAAATTTTTCATCATTTACCATATTAAACACTGCTTGTATAGGGAAATGAGTTAAATCTAGTAAATCCTCATCTTTTAATCTAAATTCTCTTTGCATACATATCTCTCCTCGTATATCTTTAATTTATTCTGGAAAAAAAGAAGAAATTTCTCCATCTTTATGGTATCCTCTCCAAGTTATCTCTTTACTGTCAACACCTGTCCATTCTCTTGAAAGAACTCCATCACTAGTTTTTAATTTAGCGTCATTAGCTGCTTCAATTCCACGGTTAATAAATTCCTTATCACTTATAATTTTAGGATCATAAATGGTTTTTGTGAATACTTTATTTCCATACTCTCCTGTAGGAGTGCCATCCATATTTAACTTAGGCATATTGTATTCTACTGTTTTTACACCTGGAATTTTTGAAGGTGATTCACTGACTATTTTTATATCGTTTTTAAAGAACTCTTCACTGTTGTGTGCTCCACCAATACCTCTCCTTCTTGGAACAGAGGGGTCTATGTTTTTAATATGATTTTCTAATTTAGGAGTCGCTTTAAAGGTATTATCGACTTCTTTTTTAACTCCACCACTAGATCCATTAGAAGAAGACTGGAATTTTTGAAGAGTATCCTTACCATTTTGAATTGCATTACGCCCAACAAATACACCATGTCCAACAAGACTAACTCCAGCCGTTGTAGCAGCTGCATCAAATGTAATAGCAATTGGTGCTGCTAATCCACCAGTTCCTACTGTTGCGACTAGAGTTAAAAAATTAGAGCCGCCTATGACAGTAAGACCTTCTAGAATTTCTATAATGGATGCCGCTCCTGCTATAACATTTCCCGTGAACCTTCCCGCTTGATAAGTTAACTTGCTTTCTAATTCATCATTATCAGGTGATTCTAGTCCAATAACGCTTTCGAAAGCCGCGCTGCCAGCGCCTTGAAAAAATTCTTTCATAAATTCCCAAGTACTGATAGCTGTTTTTTCATACCATGGTCTATTGGCTTCTTGTTCTCGTAAAGCAATTGCTTTTTCAATTTGTGCTTTACGAGCTTTACTTTCTGTAATTGCTTGAATAGGACCCGTCCACTCCATATTCAACCCTTGCGTACTAAATGTACCACTTGCAGGACTAAATCCTTTTCCACCTTGAACTTCAGCAAGACCAGTAGCAATACTAGATGCTAGTTGAAGGGCCGTGCTGTAGTTATTACTGGACGTATAATTGAATTCATATAGATGCTCTACTCTTTCTTGCTTTACAAGATTTTACGCAAAAAAAGACCACCAAAAGGCAGTCTCCCTCAAAACTCAATCCTATTCCCCACTCCGCGCTCCACCGCTTTCTCATACAAATACTTCGCAACAATAATGTCTACCACCGCCAAACCAACTGATTTAAAAACAGTAATCTCTTCATCATTCTCCCTACCTGCTTTTTCTCCGCTTATGATTTGTCCGAGTTCAGCGTAAATGTTGCTTGCCTCAAATAGACCTTCTTGCACTGGAACTTGGAGGTCACCTGTTTCTTCTAGTGCTGCTTCTTTTGATTCGACTACTACTTTGTTTGCATTAGCAATGGCGTGGGATGGTAATTCTTGCATGTTCGGTCTGAATGAGCCGACGGCGTTTACGTGGACGCCTTTTTGTAGTTTTTCTGAGAAGACTGGTGTGGATGCGTTCGTAGTTGTGACAATGATGTCTGCTTCGCTTATTGCTTCATTTGCATTTGTTTTAACATAAGCAGGTGTATTGAATTCCTCTTGTATGTATTGCGCAAATGCATACGCTTTTTCTTCTGTTCGATTGTATAAAATGACTTTTTCGATATCTCTTACCGCAAATACTGCTTCGGCAATTCCCTTCGCCTGTTCACCGGTCCCGATTATGCATAAAGTTTTTGCGTTATGACGAGCTAAATGTTTTGTCGCTACTCCTGATAGAGCCCCTGTTCGAATCATCGTTAAGTAGGATCCTTCTAAAAGTGCGAGCGGTTCTCCCGTTTGAAAGTCTGATAGCATCACAATTCCGTTTATCGTTTTCTTTCCTATCTTTTTGTTCTCGGGGACTACTGTTACTACTTTTAAGCCAAGTGCCTCAAGTCCCTCCGCTACTGAAGGCATAATTAATGCCGTATTTTGCTCGTTCGCAAACGGTAATGAGCTGCGAATTGGTGTAATCGTTCTTTCTGCGGAAAATTCTTTTAAAGCAAGCGCCGCGTATTCAATGACTTCATTCATATTTACTAAGTTTCGTTGTTCGTTCGCGCTTATGACTAGCATATCTTTCCACCTCCTCCTCTTATCCTAACAAAAATCCCCGATTCAAATCATCTCTTGGATCTATAACGAACTGATGAAACCCTGTAATAAATGCATGCCCCGTTACTTTCGGAACGACAGCTTCATATGTATCTACCACTGTTACCGACAATACTTCTCCCTCGAATTTCCCGTCAGTAATGCATTCGTGGACGAAAATTCCTCCCTTCTGTAAAGCATCTCTTTCAAAAAGAGTTGCGATTCTTGCGGAAGTTCCCGTGCCACAAGGAGAACGATCTACTTGCCCATCAGCGAAAATTGTTACATTTCGTAAAGTTGCATCTTTTTCTTTCGGTTCATCTGAGAAAATAACGCCGTATATTCCTTTTAAATCTTCTTCCAGTGGGTGCTTTACTTCCATTTGACTCTCAATATAGCGTTTAATTTTACCGCCCCACGTTTGAATAGCAGGTAAATCTTTAAAATCCACTTTTAAACCGAATTCTTTACTATCCACAACAGCGTAAAAAGCCCCGCCAAACGCGATATCTACTTGAAATTCATAGTTATCTATTTTAATAGGAACGTCTTTTTTGTATACAAATGAAGGGACATTCTCAAATGATACGGACTCTACTTCGCTCCCGTTATATTTTGCGTACGCAACCACTTCCCCAGCAGGGCTATCAATAATGAACTTTTGTTTCTCACCTGTCACTTCAAACATACCTGTTTCAATTCCGACTGTAATAACAGCGATAATGCCATGACCACACATCGTACTCCAACCTTCATTATGCATAAATAATACGCCAAAATCAGCGTGAGCACTTGCAGGCGGAGTAATAATACAACCGTACATACCATGATGTCCTCTCGGTTCATACATAAGAACTTCGCGAAGATGGTCCAAATTCTCCATACAGTATGCGCGTCTTTCTAGCTGCGTTTCTCCTTTTATTTCTGGCACGCCACCTGTAATAATTCGAAGCGGTTCCCCAGCTACGTGAGCATCAATTGTCGTGTACACTTTACTAACCTTCATTTCTATCTCTCCCCTATATGTTGATACTATTTTTATTGCAAATATCATGCCAACGCATAGGGTATAAATTTGTATACATTGTAAAAAAAAGCATACACTACTGTCTATTTTTTTATACAGTAGACAGTGAGTGACTCTTAGCCCGCACAAAACAAAAAAGCCATAACGTCACTACTTGAGCAAAGTTATGGTTCCTTTTTAAATTATTTTGCGGGATTTGAGCCAATATCAAATTTATATTTCACTCGGTAATTTTTCCCACTCACTTAAATACATGACATCTTGTTTTACGTTTTTCTTTTCAGGAAGTAAGCATAGAAACTCTAAAGAATTACCGTCAGGATCATAAAAATAAAGATTCGCAGTAGGTGTCCACGTCTGAACCATAGGCTCAGACGGTTCAAGACCGAAAGCAGCTCTTGGTTTTATTCCTTTATTAAGAAGCCATTCTCTTGCATGAATGATTTCTTCATAATTAACCTTGAATGCAAAGTGACTTTTATGGAATTCCTCTTCTGATACCTCCCAAATGCCCAGCATTTGTTCCTTCTTATTATCTTTATCAAACCAAAAGAATGCTACACGTCGTTCTTCAATTGTACGAGCATGAAATAATCCAAGTTTAGTATAAAATTCTTTTGCTACTTCTAAATTTCTTGTTTTAACATGTGTTTCATATAAAGTACCTGGAAACAAAGCATATTCCCCCTTTATATTTTTAGAAATTCTTACTATGAAGCCTATTTTTATAAACTAAAAATAGAAGTGATATCATATTCTTCTTACATGTTTTTCAAATTTGTAGCACTAATGCTGAATAAAAAAGAAAATTCTCTCCCCCCTCCACATATACTGTTCAAAAGCAAAAAGGAAGTGATCTAATGTACTACGGAACAAAAGGCTGGTACGTAGCTGAATTAAAAAAATTAGGTGTGCGCTATCATGAAGGACGAAAACTAGAAAGTTACCGCGGACACGTTTTACGCAATTTATTACTTGTACAACAAGAGAAATTAAAAGAACAGTAATATACTAATGTAACGATATCTACGATTCTCGGAATATATCAGCGATTTTTTAAATTTATCGACGATTCGCCATGGAATATCGACTTACCGACAAATTTCGCTAATTCATCTATCTAAACTACCAACCAATCACACATCAATATCAAACAAAAAAGGTCACCCAAACGGGTGACCTTCCTTTCTTATTCACAAACAAGAATTTGTCTAGTAAATGATCCTTTTCTTGTAACACAGCGATCTGTAATTTCAAATCCTGCTTCATGGATCATGTCGTCCATTGTTTCCATCGTTACAACGACTACCTTTTTAGCGATGCGGCGCGCACTTGAAAGAATAGAGAACTGGTCTTCTGGTGTTGCATGCGTAAATAAGTCGTACGGCATATCGATAATTGCAACATCGTAGTTCTCAGTAATTTCCTCGATTGGACCTTTTGTTACTGTTCCTTCAAACCCGAAATGTGCAATGTTTTTTCTCGTTCCAAGAACTACAAGTGGGTTTATATCTCTACCAACGATGTTAATCCCCATAGAAAGTGCTTCTACTACTACTGTTCCAATACCACAGCACGGGTCAATTGCTCGTACTCCCTCTGGATTTGGTACAGCGATATTTGCAACCGATCTCGCAACACGTGTGCTAAGAGATGTCGAATAACTATGCGGTTTTTTTATGTGATGATACCAAACTGGTTCACTTTCTACATAATGTCCGAAGTACCAGCGTCCTCCAAGAGGAACAATCCCGAATACACGCTCTGGATTACGGACATCCGCTTCTCCTTCAATATGCATGCCGAGGTCTCGTTCAATGAGACGTCTTTCCCCATATTCAATTTTATTTTCTCCAACCAGGTCATTGATTTTAACGAAGATAACTTTAAACGACGCTCCCGCCAAATCAATTTGTTCCACTTGTTTTAAAATACTTTCTAAGTCGTCTCCTTCATACATAACCTCAACGCGCTCTTTAATAAATGCACTTCTACTCGGGTCAATTTTGACATCACTTTTCAAAATATTAACGTGAGACTCCATTCCAAAGAACGAGCGCATTTCCAAATAACATAAAGCACGCTCCTCCTCACGAAATGCATACGTATATATACATGCAGGTGTTGTACTATGATTACTCAATCTATTATCATCCTTTATCGTTTAAAATTATTATGATTACAATTATTCGAATATCTTTTTACGTAAAATTAAATGATATCACATGCCGGAAATAAAGAGAAACCTTTCTAAATCCTTTCACAAATAAAAGAGACTGCCTATTGGCAATCTCTTTATTTTTATTAACAGAAAGAAGTTACATTCTGAACTTGTTCTTCCTAGTAATCTAGCATACCACCATCAGTTGCTTCTCCTAATGTATCATTTGAAATTGTCCTTAACGTATACATTCCCTTCCTCTAAAGGAAGTTTTTTCTGATCAACCCGTTTCGCTTTTCCCGTTTCAAGATCGGTTTGGAAAGTTGAAAAATACCACATTCCTTCTCCATTATCATAATTCCCAATAAGAAACTTCCCTTTATCTAAAGCTTTAAAACAAGTTCCTGCAATACCAAAATCATCTTCATTAATTTTCACTTCGAGCACTTTCCCTTTATGAATGTAAAAAGCTTTCGCTGTTGAAAAATTAGAAGACTCACGTTGCAGTGCTACGAAAAAATCTGGTGTACCTTTACTTACAAATCCATTTTTTCTAGACGTATTAAATACAAACTCTCCAATTTTCGCCTCTTGCAAATATAATGTCGCGCTTGTAGATTGTAAGGCAAGCTGATATTCACCTTTATATATTTGATCCCCTTCTTGTGCACCAACCCAAGGCTCTTTTTGCGTTTCATGTTGTTCATTATTCGAAAAAACATGCAAAGTATACGCTTCTCCCTCAGTAGAATTCATTGAAACAGTGTAGCGACTTTGCACTTGTGGATTTATTTGTGATCCTTGTATTTTTCTACTCTCTTTTTTATTCCCCTCGGTATCCTCTACCTTCGTCACTACTTTTTCATCTGAACCTTCTTGAGCACATCCACTTAACGCTAAACTTACGACGATACTACCCATCAATAATTTCTTCATCTTGCCCCCCTAAATGAAAAGCTGATTAAAAATAATATTTTTAATCAGCCCTCTCTATTTTCTATGAAATTATTCTTCAATTAAATGAGACATTACATATGCATATACTAACGCTTCTGTATGTGCAATCGAACTTTCATGTGTACGCTCAAATGCATGAGAAGAATCAATACCCGCTCCAATTAATGCATGTTTCACATCAAATCCAGCGTGAATCGCAGCTGATGCATCCGATCCATAGTAAGGATAAATATCTACTTTATATTCAATATTGTTCGTTTTCGCAAGCTCTACTAAATGTTTACGCAGTGCATAATGATACGGACCGCTAGAGTCTTTTGCACAAATAGATACTGTATATTCGTCAGATGCTTGACCATCACCTAACGCTCCCATATCAACCGCTAAATACTCAACCGTTTCTTCTGGAATGTTAGAGTTACCACCGTATCCAATCTCTTCATTATTAGAAATTAAGAAATGCGTTGTATATGGTAATGTTACGTTTTCGTCTTGTAATCTCTTAATTAATTTTAATAAAATCGCAACACTTACTTTGTCATCTAAATGACGTGATTTTATGTATCCACTCTCTGTAATTTGAACGCGCGGATCGAATGAAACGAAGTCTCCTACTTCAATTCCTAATTCACGTACTTCATCAGCTGAAAAGACACGCTCATCAATACGAACCTCAATATTTTTCTCGTCGCGTTTCGCTTCACCTGCATCTTTATATACATGCACAGATGTTTGATGCATTAAAATCGTTCCTGTATAAGTCTTACCGCTTGATGTTTCAATTTCGCAATATTCCCCCTCTACAGAGTTCCAGCGAAATCCGCCAATCATAGAAAGACTTAGACGACCGTCAGGCTTAATTTCTTTCACCATCGCCCCTAACGTATCAACGTGTGCCGTTAATAAACGGTGCTGTACATCATTTTTCCCTTTTACCGTTAAAATAAGAGCGCCTTTATTGTTACGCTTCGTTTCTACGTTCCACTCACTTACATAATTTTCAATAAAACGAATGATTTTCTCTGTATTTCCAGACGGACTCGGAATAGAGACAAGCTCCTTAATAAGTTCCATCGTTTCTTTCGTATGATGTGCCATTGTCGTTTCCTCCTCATTTTCTCTACTATTCAGTATACCGAATTTACTATAAATCCTCTACTCATATAGCTCAATTTTCTAAATTGTATTAAAATTCACTTTAACAAAAAAACATAGCGTTATTCATAAACACTATGCTTTCTATCAAACTATTCTTCTGACACATCTAATAAATAAATGCCTCTTTCAAATCCACCGCGCTCTATTTCTTTTTGCTTTCGTAGACGCTCTACATCTTCAATTGTTGCACCTTCTGCACGCGCTAATGAAATGATTACTTCCAGTGCATCCGCAAGAGAATCTAGCGCATGTTCACGCTCTTTCATAGAAGCAAATTCACGAATTTCTTCCGTTCCAATTTTCGCTAAAGCTTGTATGTATGCTTGTCCTGTTAATTTTTGTGCTGTATATGTTTTTCCAGACATTAAAATCTTCTCTGGAACACGATCTCTTACTAACTTGTTATATGCTGACATCATTCATCCTCCTATGTCTAATAACATCCGAGCTCTGCTTTATAGAAAAACCATTTTTTCTTCACGCACGCACTAAGCATATCAATTCCTGACCCATGTGCCCTTACGTGCGGAAAGAAATAGTGTTCTGATTCTTCTTCCTTACTATATAAAGTTTGGTACTCAGCTGGAATTGCTTCTTTTTTCACATCTTTTTCTTTCGTCACTTCGCCAGAAAACGCAACGCTTGGATGTCCTTCAAAAAACAACGCAGTTCGCACAGCCATAGATGGTGTACTATGCAAAGCATAATATGCTATTACAATCATGCCGATAACACCAATAATTTTCTTCATACATTACTCCTTAAAAAAAAGTGCTAACACAATTATACTAAAATGTGTTAGCACTTTCTCCCCTTTACCTTAAATTAACCGGCAGTAAAACTACCATTAATTCAAATTTCACTTTATTCCCCTTTAAATGCAGGCAAACGTTTTTCTAAAAATGCAGCAATGCCTTCTTTATGATCCGCTGTTTGTCTCATCGCATATTGGCCGCGCTTTTCAAGTTGCAATGTTTGTTCTAAATTAGAACGATTTACTTCACATAAAATTTGCTTCGTTTGAATCATCGCTTTAATCGGCTTTTGTGACCATTCACTAATTTTTTGCTTCACAGCCGTTTGGAAATCCTCACCGATTACTTCATCAATTAAACCGATATCAAGCGCTTCTGTTGCTGATAATTTCTTTCCTTCCCAAATAATTTGCTTCGTCATATTTTCACCGACGCGCTTTTGAAGGAAGAAATGGCCGCCACCATCTGGAATTAAAGCGATTCCAATAAAGTTCATCGCAATAACGGATGATATATCTGCCATCACATAGTCAGCTGTTAACGCAATACTTAACCCAAGACCAGCAGTCGGTCCATGAATCGCACTAATCACAAGCTTCGGCATCGTATATAAAGTTACAACAACTTCAGAAATAGTATTCATAATACCATCAAACTTGCTTTCATCATTACTTGAAAGCATCGATTTAATATCTCCACCCGCAGAAAAACCGCGGCCGTTCCCGCATAGCACCACAATATGCGCTGAACTCTCCGCAACTTCTTTCAGTTTTTGTAATAGCTCTTTTAACGTTGGTTCATCTAATGCATTTAACACCTCTGGGCGATTGACCATAACCGTTGCAACGTGCCCTTCATATTTCACAATGACAGATTCTGTTTTACTTGTTACTTCCATTATATATACCCCTCTTTTCTACATAAAGATTATACTTATATAATTATAGAAAGCAGGTGAAAAACCCTTCTTTTTTTCTTAATTTTCTGTCTAATAATCTCGTAATTTGTATATAGCCTCGTATAAAACATACAATTCCGTTAAAAAATATAGCAATTAAAGTCGGTTTATCCATACTTTCCATCTACTTACCATTACAATGAAATTGTGTATTCTTAAGTTTGATATAAATAATCAAATATAGAAATTCCTTCTCCTTCCTATTATATATAGAAGTGCTGAAATAAAGGAATGAAGAAATGGAGGCACATATGGTTACTAAGTTAAAACAGATGGATAACTACTTCCCGCATTTCCTACTGCTATTCATTGTGTTTCAACCAATTTTAGATTTATTAACATCTTTTTCAATTTATGTATTACACATGAGCGCAACCGTCGGAATTGTAGTCCGTTTCGCCTTTATGCTTCTTGCATTAGGTTATCTACTTCTTCATCATAAACAACACGGTGCAAAAAAGTATATTCTCTACTTATGTCTCTTTGGCATCGTACTCGCAATCGGCCTTATAAATAATTTAATGGTCAAATCTCCAGTTTCAGTTGGAGAAGAAGTGAAATTTATTTTGAAAAGTGTATATCCAATTGTACTACTGTTTGGATATATTATCGCACTAAAAGAATTAAAAAATAACGAATATGTATTTCATAAAATCATTACGTATTTCTTATATGCAACGTTAATTTTAAGTATTTCAATCATCGCGGCTATGGCAACTGGTACAGATTTCCAAAGCTATCCAAACTCAAAGATCGGTTCAAGAGGATGGTTCTTTGCTGGAAATGATTTAAGTTCCATTTTTGCAATACGGTGTTTTACATATAACGCTTCTTATTCGTAACGGTTGCAAAGACACGATTCAACTAGAGCAACTTCTTCTTCATACAAAAATTCTGTTCAAAAAGATGGTCATCACACCTCTTTGGACAGGATTTTTCTTTATGTAAAATTTATTTCGTTACTAATAAACGTTCAATATAATATTCAGCTTCTAATTTGCACATGTCATATACATGCTTCACTTTATTTCTCTTTAATTGCTCTTCGCTCGGTTTTTCATTCATACATTCTTTAATTTTTCCATTTACTTTCATTGCTAATGCTTGATGGAAATCTGGATGTCCTTTCAACTCATCATCTACTTTATTGATCCAAGTTGATTTTGTGTATAAATACTATTTCCACTGTTCAACAAATTGTTACATATCAAACTTTTCTTCGTTCCATTCAATATCTTTCATATACTTCTCAAAAGAAACAACAATTGAGCGTGCAATCCCAATTTTCACTCCGTGTGGTAACTGTTTGTACATCAATTATTCCCTCCAGCTTAAAGCTTTTCCTTCTGAAAAAAGGAATCCTCAAAATTCATATATATTTTTATAATATCACGTTCCTAATCTAGAATGTTACTATAATGCTAAGATTAACAAACTTCAATAACCACAAAACATTGTGATATAAAGATGTTGAATACAATAAAAAAACACTCTCATACGAGGGTGTTTTTTTATATAGCCTCAGCTTTTACAAACTGTAATTTATCTTTCTGCTCATTACTCGCCATCGTTACTAACGTATTTTCAATATGAGCAGGCACTTGTTCTAGCGTCACACTCGCACCTACTTTATCCGATTGCTCAACAAAGTTTAACAATGCCATCGCTCCTGATACATCCATATAGCGCACATCTTTCATACGTAAAACAACTGGAGACTTTACGTCTTGTAAAGTATGAAAAACACGATCCACTGTTAGGAAAGAAAGTGGACCTTTAATTTTATACGTCGCTTCCTTTTCTTTTACAATAGAAGCTTTACGTTCTTTACATTTCACCATGTATATAATGAACGAAAGAATAATACCGAATGCAACAGCGATCATTAAATCAAACTTCACTGTGACAACCATCGTTACAAGCATAACAATGACATCACCTTTTGGTGCTACATGCATTTTCTTCATGCTTTCCCAATCAAACATGCCAATACCAGTTAAAATTAAAATACCTGATAATACAGCAAGCGGAATGTATTGTACGACCGATCCAAGCCCCATAATGAAAATAAATAATATAACACTATGCATAGATGCTGAAAGCGCCGTTTTACCACCGCTTCTTATATTAACGATAGATCGTACAGTCGCCCCTGCCCCTGCTAATCCGCCAAACAACCCGCTCATCATATTACCGATACCTTGTCCGACCAGTTCTTTATTACTTTTATGACGTGTACCCGTCACATTATCCATTACGACCGATGTTAACAACGAGTCAATCGATCCTAATAAAGCAATACTAAGCGCTGGTAAAATAAGTTCTGCGATGCCTGTTCCACTTAAAGATGGAATATGAAGCGTCGGCATCGCTTCTGGAATCGTCCCAATCTTCTCAATCATCTTATTTAATGATAAGTTTCCGATAATCGGCAACTTCACTGTAAGCCCTTCTAACGCAGAAGAAAATAAAGGAAGCAAAGCCGTCACACCAACTAATGCAACTAAACTAGATGGAATGGCTTTAATCCATTTTCCAGAAACAATCATTACAATAATCGTTAATACTACGAGTAGAAAACTATTTTGCACATGCTTTATTTCACCTAAAATAATAATTAATGCGATTCCGTTCATAAATCCTGAAACGACAGGATACGGAATATATCGCACGTAAGAGCCAAGCTTACATACACCGAATAAAATTTGAAACAGTCCCGCCATCATAAATGCTATAAAACTCGCCTCTAACCCGTGCGTCGCAATTACCCCTGTCGCAATTACCGTAATCGGTCCAGTTGGCCCGGTAACCTGCCCCGGTGTCCCGCCAAATAAAGCCGCAAATAAACCTGCAAAAATCGCACCATACAATCCGACTAGTGCTCCCTCAGACGTTCCTGTTGCAGCAATACCAAATGCAATGGCAAGTGGCAACGCAACAATCGCAACAGTAAAACCTGCTAAACATTCCTTTGCTATTTTTTGAAACATATAATAACCACCTTCGTATAAAGTCCATTTTCCATTGTACACCTAAAAGAATATATTCGTTAGCCCACTTTTTACAGTATCGTGACGTAAACGCATTCAATTGTAAGCTCACACCGCATCTTTGGAAACTATTATAACTATGCTATAATAGATAAATTAAATCTTTTATTATATATTTGGAGGCACTATGCTAACTTTTGAAGAAAAATTATCGATTATTGAATCTTTCCCTGAATTAGAAAGAAAGAACGTATCATTAAAACGTGTGAACTTTCACTTTGAAGAAAGTCGTTTAGATAAAAAGAACGTTGTTTATCACTTACACCCAAATGGAAACGGCTTTGTATATGCAAACTTCATTAAAGGTTATAAAACAGATGATAAAGGCATGATTAACATCCGTGAGTTTTCAGAAGAAGAACTGCGTTCATTAATTGAAAAAGTAATTGAACGTCTATCACAGGAGCCAGAAGAAATTGTTACACCAATGGAACCTGCTGCAGAAGAAGAATGGAAGAACGAAGACGGCCACATCCTAACTCTTATTCAAGAGGATGATATGTGGAACGTGTACGCTGGTGTAAACTTAGACGGTACATTCAACTCTTACCCAGAAGCTGCGGAATACCTTGATGAAGAAGGATTTTCACGTAAGTAAAAGTAGAAAATGGGCATCCCAACATGACCATCAAACAATGTTGCGAACCCCATTTAATTCAACGATTTTTATAACAGTAAAAACCCCTCAAGCATTCATATGCTTGAGGGGTTTTCAATTAAAAGATAGAACAGCTAAAATTCCTTATATTAAGAACAAAGTGGAATTATTCCTAGACCAATTAATAGAGCTGCAGCAGCCGCTGGAATTGGTACAGGAATCTGGATACCTTCTACAAATAAGAAATATTGACCACTTACTATTTTAAAACAAACTAATTGTATGGCTATTCCTCCCTTCTGTTAGATTAATACATTATATTAATTAACCTTATTATTAATATAACTAAATTATTTGTTTTTCAAAAAAGTTACTATGTTACAATCTCTCCAATCAAAGAAAGCATCTTAAAGTTTCTTTTTTGGCTATATAAACTCCTTCCTCACACTATCTCTAGTAATTTTCATAAAATGATTTAGAGGAGGATTAAAAATGAATACAACTGCTAGATTAGTAAATTGGAAAGAACATGGGGATATGATTATTTTGGAATGTGAATCAAATGGAAAACACTTCGAGATATCAACATATAAACAACGAATATATAATGCCCACCTTTTGTCAGATGACGTATATGTTCGTTTAGATTCATCTGATAATATAATTGGAATATATATCTATAAGAAGTAAGAAAAGCCCTCTATTTTTTTGTAGGCGGGCTTTATCTTTATTACAAAACACCAAAGTATACTCTCTTTTTCTCATGAAGTTTATGTAATTATACATATTCACAAAAAATAAACTAAATGAATATTACATGTAGTAAAATATAACTTGTGGACACTTTCTATAAAGCAGATTCTTTTAAAAGGCGTAACATATCAATCATTATAGGGGATGTGGCGTTACTCCGATACTGATCTCAGATCTCTTATATTTTGTGAACTAACAATCTAGTGTATATAGACGATTCTGTTTTATAGTATGTGTTTACACTTATAACAAAGGGGTAATACGGATAGATTCGTATGAAATGAAAATGGTTCAAGTCGGAGAGAGGCACCTTAGGGTGTCTTTTCTTTTATACATTACATCCCTTTTGTTCTTTCACCTTACTTCAAATACACGAATCACTCTTCATTAAGAAAAAACGAGAATTAAGTGAAGATCAATTGACCTTCACTTAATTCCCCACCTCTACAAAAGAGCAAAGATATTGCTTCGTCTATTTAATCGCTTACAGACAAACAGGCGAAAATCACGTAGGCATCCCACACTTTCTATTTTTTCGCACCTTTCAAAGACTCTCTAAGCACAAACTTCTGTAATTTTCCACTCGCATTACGAGGCAGTTCATCCACAAATAAGTAATGACGTGGACGTTTATAATCTGCTAATTCATCACTTTCTTTACAATATACTTCTAAATCTTCTTCTGTAATCGCTTCATCTTTCTTTACAACAACAGCCACAACACGTTCTCCCCATAATTCATCTGGCTCACCAAGCACCGCAACATCTAATACACCAGGATGACTATGAAGGAAATCTTCAATCTCACGTGGATAAATATTAACGCCTCCACTAATTACCATATCATCCACACGATCTGCGACGAATAAATAGCCATCTTTATCGAAATAACCTAAATCACCAGAGTGATACCATCCTTTATACATCGATTTTGCATTTGCTTCTTCTCGGTTATGATAACCAGCCATCATAGTTGGGCCGCGCAAAATAATCTCCCCAACTTCATAAGGAGGCAATACATCATCTGGCTCTGCTGGTGCATCATCGCTTGGTTTTACAATGCGAATTTCATGACTAAAGCATGGTGTTCCCGCTGAACCTGCTTTCGTAATTTGATCTTCTTCTACGAGAAATGCAACAACTGGCCCCATTTCTGTCATTCCGTATATTTGTACAAGATCAATATAAAGACGTTCTTTACATTCCTTCACTAATGCTGGCGCCATCGCCGCTCCACCATATATACCAATCTTCATCGACGTTAAATCGTACTGTGTTAAATCTTTTTGCAGTAACATATTCCACATCGTCGGTGCTGCAAAAAACGTCGTAATCTTCTCTTCTTGAATCGTATGTAATACTCTATCCGTATCAAAATGATGCAAAATAACATTCTTTCCGCCAACTTGAATGCGCGGAATGATTCCAGCATTTAACTCGCCGCAATGATATAAAGGTGCTACAACAAGTCCGGCACTATCTCTATTATATTTTAAGAAATACGTACAAATCATGCTATGCTCAGTCATTTCACGATGACGATGCAATACGCCTTTCGGATGACCTGTCGTACCGCTCGTATACAGCATCGAACAATAATCCATTTCATCAATTTCGATATCTATTTTCTCAGAAGATGCTGCATTCACTTTTTCATGGTAGGAACTTGCATAAGAAGGTGTATCGTCTTCTACATACCAAAAAGACGAATTTGGAAAATCTCGTTCAATGATAGCGACAGTTGATTCAACTGCTTTTTCAAAGACAACGACTTTGGAGGATGCGTCCTGGAGAATATAAGATACTTCTTTTGCTTTTAAGCGAAAATTAATCGGGTTAAAGATCGCACCAATTTTCGCACAAGCTAAGTAAACGTTTACAAATTCACGACAGTTATATAAGTAAACAGATACAGTATCTCCCTTTCTTACCCCTTCTTCTAATAGAGCTTGCGCCGTTTTATTTATTTGCTCATCCCACTGTTTATACGTCCAGCGAATATTTTTTTCCGGCTCTACTAACGCCTCTTTATTCGGATACTTACCAACCGCTAAATCAAATATTCTCCCTATCGTCATGTACATGCCAACAATTTCCCCCTTTTCTCTTCCATAAATCTATCATTTCGTCCATAAGTAGACATTGTCCTCTAATGATTTGACTAATTTTTCTGATTATTATCGACATAGTTTTACAAACAGTGTGGTCTCTTGATAAATGAAATTATAGCAACTTACTCACAACAATATAAAAAAGAGGCTGTTCCAAATGGAACAACCTCTTTCTTCTTATACAAATAGCTCTTCTAAAATTTTCAGTTTGTCTTCTGTATATTTTACGAAGCCATCGTTATATGATTTTGGATCTTTCGGATTTGCGAAGTGCGTAATTGCACCTGTCTTCGGATGAACAAATTTACTTGATGCACCACAACCAAGTCCGATAATCGATTGAACTTCTTCCATAATAACAATGTTATAAATACTTTCTTGCGTCGGCATTGCATAACCAACGTTCTCTAAGTTACCTAAAATATTTTTTTGACGATATAGGTAATATGGTACGTAATTATGCTTTTGCGTCCACTCTTCTGCTTCATGCATCATCGCTGTAATTTCTTCGCGACCTGCTACTTTATATTTACGTTTGTTTTGCGTCATTTCAGAAGCACGTTTGAATGATAACGTATGAACTGTTAACGATTCTGGCATTAACTTTTCTGTTTCATCTAACGTGTGCTTGAAAATATCTAACCCTTCACCAGGAAGACCAATAATTAAGTCCATATTAATATTGTTCATTCCCATTTCACGAGCTAAGTGATACTTCTCAATTGTTTCTTCTACAGTATGATGACGCCCAATTGCTTTTAATGTCTCTTGATGGTATGACTGCGGATTAATACTAATACGGTCAATGTTCCATTTATTTAACACTTCTAGTTTTGCTGGCGTAATTGTATCTGGGCGACCTGCCTCAACTGTTACTTCACGCACATTTTTCACATCTGGGAACGCTTCATACATTTCTTCATACAGCATATCCATCTCTTCTGCTGTAATACTTGTCGGTGTACCGCCGCCGTAATAAATCGTCGTAACTGTTACACCTTTTTCTTTTAAAAACTTACCAATTTCACGAACTTCATAATGTAAACCACCTAAGAATGAATCAACAGAGCCTTGGCGTCCGTTAATTGCATACGCCGGGAATGTACAATATGCACATTTTGTTGGGCAGAATGGAATACCGATATAAATACTTACTTCCTCTTTCAAACGGTATAAATCCGGAACTACCGCTAATTGGCAGTCAACAATACGCTGAAGAAGTTCAATTTTCTCTTCATGAATTAAATAGCTTTCACGAAGTTCTTGGTGTGCTTCTTCTTTTGACATACCACTTTGAAGCATTTTATGAAGGAGTTTCGTCGGACGAACTCCTGTTAAAATGCCCCAACTTTGTTCAAGACCAGTTAACTGCTGAAGAACAGAAAGATATACATAAGAAACAACGTGCTTCACTTGCTTCATACGCTCTTTTTCATCTGTGAAAGCAGATAAATCTTTTGCGAAAGTTTCTTCATACACATTTCCAGTAGCAACATCTGTTAAACGAGCAGATGCTTTCACATTCTCTTCAATGTGTATATCAACAATAAGATTTGCTTCCTCTTGTTCAAATCCAATCGTACTATCTTCAAAAAATAAGCCGCCAATATTTTGCAGCGGACGTAAAAAACGATCATCTTGTAGCGTTTTAATTGAAATTAACAACATTATCACCTTTTCATTTGCAAACTCTCTTTAGTTTACTTGAAGGGCGTTTGCAGGTCAATACAGAAGGTTTTACCTTATTTCTTCTATTTAAAAACTTAAAGGCAGAAGAGATGACATTTCTCTTCTGCCTTTTATAAATCTATTAGCTATTTTTAGTCATAAATCTTAAACGCATTCCTAATAACACAAGAATTACACCTATAAATGGAAGGTAATTTGTATTATGCCCTGTAGCTGGAAGTTTTTGATCATTGGAACTGCCTTGCTCTTTTTCTGGTAAGTTAGGCTTCCCTACTTCTTCACCCGGCTTCTCTGTTTCTTCACCTGGCTTCTCTGTTTCTTCACCTGGTTTTTCTGTCTCTTCACCTGGTTTTTCTGTCTCTTCACCTGGCTTTTCTGTTTCTTCACCTGGTGTTCCTGTTTCTTCACCTGGTTTTTCTGTTTCTTCACCTGGTTTTTCTGTTTCTTCACCTGGTTTTTCTGTTTCTTCACCTGGTTTCTCTGTTTCTTCACCTGGTTTCTCTGTTTCTTCACCTGGCTTTTCTGTTTCTTCGCCTGGTTTTTCTGGATCTATTTCTTGTTCTTTTTCATTTGTAATTTCAAGATTTTTAACTTCTACTTTTTCATTAGAAATCTTAAATTTAATTTCCTTATCAGATAATTTATATCCTTCTGGTGCATGAACTTCTTTTAAAATGTAATCTCCAGGTTCTAACTTCTTAGAAATTGCTTTACCATTCTTATTTGTTGTTAATGTGTCTATTTTTGTTCCATCTTTCCAAATTTCAAACACTGCGCCAGCTAATGTTTTACCTGTATCATTAGCATCTACTTTTGTAATTTCTAATTGACCTGTAATTTCTTCTTTCACTTTTTCATTCAATACTTCTCGTTTCGCTACTTCATTTGCTACTACGTTTACTTCTACTGTTACTTCTACTGCTTTGTAGCCTTCTGGTGCTTTCGTTTCTTCTAACGTATACTTACCTGGCACTAAGTTTTCGAATTTCACAATGCCGGCTTTATTCGTTGTTTTCGCCTCTCCAACTACTTGACCAGTTTCATTTTTCAGCTTAAATTCTGCACCTTCTAGAACTTTTCCACTCTCTGCATCCTTTTTGATTACTTGTAAGCTTCCTAGTTCTTTTGCGTTCTCTACTTGTACTTGTACTACTTTGTTTGCTTCCACAACGACTTCAATTTCTTCTTTTAATAATGTATATCCTTGTGGTGCTTTCGTTTCTTTTAATGTGTATGTTCCTGGCTCTAATTTCTGAGAGATTACTTTACCAGTTTTATCTGTTCGTAACGTCTCTACTTTTTTACCATCTTTGTACACTTCGAATTCTGCGTCTGATAATACTTTCGTTTTATCTTCTGCATCCACTTTTACGATTTCAAATTGACCAAGGCTCTTACTGTTCGTTACTTTTACATCAATAACTTTTTCACCATCAACCGTTACATGAATTACTTGTTTTGTTAACTCATAACCTTCTGGCGCTTTTGTTTCTTCTAACGTATATTCACCAGGCACTAGTCCGTCTACTTTAACAATTCCAGACTTATCTGTTGTAATTCCTTCTTTTACAACATTCCCTTGCGGATCTTTCAATGTAAATTCTGCGCCTGCTAAACGTTTCGCTTGATCTTTATCATCCGTCTTAATAATTTGTAGAGAACCTAAGATTCTTTCGTTTTCCGCCTCTACTTTTACTACTTCTTTCTCGTTTTGTATTGTTACTTTCCATTCTTTATTTGAAAGCTTGTAACCTTCTGGTGCTTTCGTTTCTTTCACTGTATATTCACCTAATGGTAATTTTGGTGACATCACTTTTCCACTCTCATCTGTTTTCAGTTCCGCTACCTTTTTACCATCTTTATATACTGTAAATTCTGCACCTGATAATACTTTCGCTTTATCATTCGCATCTACTTTTACAATCTCAAATTGACCTGTTACTTTTTCATTCATAACTTCTTGTTTTACTACTTCATTTGCTACTACGTTTACTTCGACTGTTACTTCTACTGCTTTGTAGCCTTCTGGCGCTTTCGTTTCTTCTAACGTATACTTACCTGGCACTAAGTTTTCGAATTTCACAACGCCGTCTTTATTCGTTGTTTTCGTTTCTCCAACTACTTGACCATTTTCGTTCTTCAGTCTAAATTCTGCGCCTTCTAGAACTTTTCCACTCTCTGTATCCTTTTTGATTACTTGTAAGCTTCCTAGTTCTTTTGCGTTTTCTACCTGTACTTGTATTACTTTGTTTGCTTCCACAACGATTTCAATTTCTTCTTTTAATAATGTATATCCTTGCGGTGCTTTCGTTTCTTTTAATGTGTATGTTCCTGGCTCTAATTTCTGAGAGATTACTTTACCAGTTTTATCTGTTCGTAACGTCTCTACTTTTTTACCATCTTTGTACACTTCAAATTCTGCATCTGATAATACTTTCGCTTTATCTTCTGCATCCACTTTTACGATTTCAAATTGACCTGTAGCTTTTTCAACAATTTTTTTATTCAACACATCTACAGTCACTGTTTTATTAGCAGCTACATTAACATGAACTAAACTAGATGATAGTTCGTAACCTTTTGGTGCTTCAATTTCCTTTAATGTATATGTTCCAACTGGAAGTTGTTTTGATAAAGCTTCACCTTTACCATCTGTAATAATTGTTTCGACAACGTTCCCATCTTTATCTATAACATCAAATTTTGCACCTGGTAAAAGTTGACCAGATTCACTATCTTTTTTCAATAATTTAAATTGACCATTCTCTACTTTTTTCGTATTCTTCATAACAAATTCAATTATGTTTGTATTATCAATTGTTACTTTTACTGGTGTATCAACTTTTATATATCCTTCTGGTGCACTAATTTCTTTTACAAAATAATCACCAAATGGTAAATCTTTAACTTCCGCAATACCCTTTTCGTTTGTTGTAACAGTAGCCACAACATTATTATCTTTGTCTATAACATCAAATTTTGCGTCTTTTAAAACAATATTTTCATCGTTTTCATCAACTTTTTTAATTTGTAAATTTCCTTTTTCAGCTGCCGGCTTTTTCCACTTTGGCCAGTTAAATTTAAAATTGTGAACCTCAAATCCATCTCTTTGGTGTAATCCACCAACAAAAGCTTGTCCGTTAATAGAGCCACCTTTTGTCTCTACAACTGCATTAGGCGCAAATACACTTCCTACTACACCATATCCTTTAGTTGTTATCTTTTTAGCATTAGGGAACACCCAAATGACTTTACTAGCTAACTCAGTAAAAAAGGAATTAGGGTCATATGCTTGAGATGTATTAACTAATGTGAACCCGCCCTTATCTGTTGTATCATACAGGATTGCACCGCCACCAAAATTAACTTCTTCTGCATCTGAATGAATAACAATAAAATCTTTGTTATTTACATTTGGAAGATAAACATCCTTTACATTGAATGGTTCTTGCCCTTCTAATCCTGAAGAAACGTAAATATTAGGATTCTTTACATCTTCACCGATTCCAAAGGTCATACCCGCTTTTGGTTTATCAGTATGTAATTGACCCGCATCCTCAATTACACTATTAATGTCTTTTCTAAACTCTTTAAATTTAGCATCAATCTCCGCTTGCTCTTTATACGAGATACGGTCATATGATGATTTCATTGCACCTTCTGGATCACCATCTTTTGTCATCGCCACTGTTCCATCTTGAATAATTACTTGTCCTGTTCCCGCTTTCGTAAACTGACCACCTAGTAATAATGATGGATATCCTTCCTCTACCCATGTTGCTCCAGCTAAATTATTCGCTCCAGTTGCAGCCGCTACGACTGTATAACTTGATGCATTCATATTTTTTTGAACCGCCATCGCACCCTCAATATCCGCACTCGTTGCACTATGATCTCCAAAAATGATTGCATTGTAATAAGATACATCACCTAAACCTTTTAATTCTGTTGTAGCTGCTTCTGCTTTATACGGTAAATGGATTAAAAAATTCATACATACTAGTAATACAACTATAAAACTACTACTTAATTTTTTTATTTTTTGATTAAATGATTTCCTCAAGAAATTCATTCCCCCTTTTAAACTTCCTAAAACCAAACAAAAAGCATCTTTCCTATGTACCCAACCTTACTCACAATTACCTAAAATCATCCATTTAAATAAAAACAAGAAACTCTACAACTGCTTAATAAAATTACTACAATTCATTTTTGAAATAATACGTAAACGAAACTATCATGCGGGAGTATTTTTTGCATATAGAGCTCAACAAAATTAACCTGAAGAATATTTCATGTGGTGTAACTATTTTGGCAACATCATCCACTTTACAACAGTTTTCTAAAGGATTCAAGTGAATTGTATAGATTTCAGACACAATTAACTCGAGTAAAACGCTTTCAACCTTAGGATAAAACCAAAAGAAAAACGTAGCAAAAAGCTACGTTTTTCTTTTATCGTTTCGGTGTATTTTTATGATTTTTCAAAAACGGAAGCGGGAATTGCTTACGGAAATGTTCTTTAATCATATACTCTACACCGTTCTCACTATTTGAACGTGTAATCCAGTCTGCTGCTTGTTTTAACTCTACAGGCGAGTTCCCCATCGCTACCCCGAGCCCTACATTTTCAATTACTTCTAGATCTTCTAAACTATCTCCAATCGCAACCATTTCGTTTAGCGAAATATTTAAATGCTCTCCAAGCAATTGTAATCCGCGTAATTTTGATACATTTTGCGGCAAGATTTCTATTCGTTTTGAATCACACTCAACATACTCTATATCTTGGAATGCTTTTCGTAATGTATTTAGCCCTCGTTCTTTTTCACCTTTACTTTGGAAAATCACATCAATTTTCGGAGCAGCTACTGGATGATCACGAAGCGCATCACCTAACGAGTCTACAAATTGAACTGGATAAAATAACGGATCTGCACTCGATAATACAGTACGCGCAATTAAGTTTGGTGTATTTCTCTCACGATTTCCGATTGAAAACCGTTCATGAGAAATGCGGACGTTACAATCGAAGTGCTCTAATACTTGCACGATGTTAAACGTCTTCTCTTCAGATAATCTTTTTTGAACGTACGGCTTATCTAACGTTGCTGAAACGAAAGCACCACCGTGTGTCACTAATATAGAATCTAATTTTAATGCCTTTGCTACTTTATGAGCAGACTGAAAATTACGGCTCGTAAATAATGTAACGTATACGTCTTTTCTTTTCACAAATTCAATTGTTTCTCTTAATCCTTTTGCAATTTTTCCGTTGTTGTATAGTAGTGTCCCATCTATGTTAAGAGCTAGTAAGCGATAAATCATGTCGCACTCCCCCTCTTCGCTGTTGTACTCTATCCATAATTTATGAAATAAATGTAGCAAATAGAACGAGTTAGAATTACTACTGAAAATTTGGTTTACTATATACATATACACTCAGTAAAGGAGATAGTACAATGCAAGCACCACCTTCCTTTTATGAAGGCGATACGTTAGAAATAGCAAAGAAATTAATTGGGCAGAAGCTTGTTCATATTGTAGACGGAATAAAGCGAAGCGGAATCATTGTTGAAGTAGAGGCATATAAAGGTCCCGATGATAAGGCCGCACATAGTTACGGCGGCAGACGGACGGATCGCACGGAAGTCATGTTTGGTGCACCAGGACATGCTTATGTATATTTGATTTACGGTATGTATCATTGTTTTAACGTCATTACAGCGCCAGTTGGCACCCCACAAGGTGTTCTCATTCGAGCCCTTGAGCCAGTAGACGGGATTGAAGAAATAAAACTTGCACGATACAACAAAACCGACATTACAAAAGCGCAGTATAAAAATTTAACGAACGGCCCTGGCAAACTATGCCGTGCCCTCGGAATTACGTTAGAAGAACGAGGTGTATCATTACAAAGTGATACATTACATATTGAACTCGTCCCAGAAGAAGAACACATATCATCACAATATAAAATAACAGCAGGACCTCGTATTAACATCGACTATGCAGAAGAAGCTGTACATTATCCGTGGCGTTTTTATTATGAGGGGCATCCGTTTGTTTCAAAGAAATAAACGATATCAACGATTTTTCGAATATATCTATCGTAACTTACAATATATCAACGATTTTTCAAATATATCTATCATAACTCAAAATATATCAACGATTCGACAAGGAATATTAATAAAAGAAGACTGTTCCATAATGGAACAGTCTCTCCCTTTTACTCCGCGCCTTCCGCAGTCGCTATATTATCCTCTAAGTTTTCTCTCGATAATTCAGCTGCCATAAAATCAGCTGTTTCTGGAAGTGCTAAATGCATATGAGCTTTTTGACAAATTTGGATCGTACAGTTTTCTACAACATAATCGAAAACATGTCCGCCTCCGCTTCTTGCATCGTCAATGTAATGTAAGTGGAAACCAGCTACACCAATACCTTGCGCGTAATCTGGTGTCCAAAATCCAGCAAGCGTACCTTCTGTATGTTTAAATGAAAAGATTGGTTGTGATTTCGTCACTTCAACGAGCGGTGTATACGGTTTTTCTTGTCTTGGAACAGTTCTCGTTCTTACTTCACGGAATGTACCGTCCATTCGAATCGCGTAAAATAAGTTTTTACTTGGCATTAATTCATGTAATAATGCCTCAATTTCTTCACGATTCATCGAGCGCTCTACTGTATAACTCATTTCTTTTTCAAAAAACGTTACAGTCGCAAACGGTGTTGTTTCTTCCGGTTCTACTTTTTCTGCTGAACCGTCTGAACGTAAATGATAAAACTCATTATCGAATGCAATCATTTCACCATCTAATTGATCAAATGTACCTATGCCGAAATCACCACGTTCTTTCAATTCCTCAAAGCTAATTACACCATCATATATACCATCTAATAGCGCAAGCATTGTAGATGTTTGATATACTTCATTACTCATTTTCGTTCTTTTTGCATCAATATCAATTAATTGTGCAACAGTCATCTCAATCATGCCTCCATTAGTTTAATTGGTTTGGTAATAATTTTTCACTTAATTTAATGTTATCACGGTAATCAATTGGAACATCAATAATGACAGGACCATCTGCTGCTAGTGCTTCTTTTAATACACCTTCTAATTCATCAGGCGTGTTAACGCGAAGACCTTTTGCACCGAAGCTTTCTGCATATTTCACAAGATCGACATCGCCAAACTCTGTAGCTGATGTTCTACCGTATTTCATCATTTGTTGGAACGCAACCATATCATACGTACCGTCTCTCCATACAAGATGTACGATCGGTGCGTTTAAACGTACCGCTGTTTCTAATTCCATCGAAGAGAATAAGAAACCACCATCACCTGACACGGAAACAACTTTCTTGCCCGGTTCAACTAAAGTAGCAGCAATTGCCCAAGGAAGTGCAACACCTAACGTTTGCATACCGTTACTAAATAATAATCTACGTGGTTCATAAGAACGGAAACATCTTGCCATCCAAATAGAATGTGAACCGATGTCACATGTAACGGTTGTATCGTCACTAATTAAAGAACGAAGTGTACGAATCACTTGAAGTGGATGCGTAACACCTTCTGAAGGACGGTTTGGAACTTCTGCTTGTTCTGATAATTTCGCGCGTAATCGTTCTAACACTGCTTCTGATTTCGTACTTAATACAAGTTTCGGTAATTTTTCTGCAATGCTATTTACTGTTAAAGCGATATCGCCAATTAATTCACGCTCTGGTTGGTAATCATGGTCGATATCCGCTTGATGGTCATCAAGATGAATGATCGTTCTGTCTCCAAGTTTATTCCAGAATTTCGGATCATACTCAATTGGGTCATAACCGATCGAAATAACAAGATCTGCTTCTTCTAGTAAAATATCACCTGGTTGGTTACGGAATAATCCAACGCGGCCAAAGAAATGATCTTCTAATTCACGCGAAATTGCACCAGCTGCTTGATATGTTTCAACGACAGGAAGTTCTGTATCCGCAATTAATTCACGAACGGCTTTCGTCACTTCATTTGTGCTCGCTCTCATACCGAGTAAAATAACTGGTAATTTCGCCGATTTTATTTTTTCTACTACATATGTAATTTCATGTGTGGGAGCGATTCCAAGCTGTGGCTTAGAAAGCGCACCGATAGACTCTACAGTCGTTTCCGCAGTCATAACGTCTTGCGGAAGACTTACTAAAGTAGCTCCTGGATTAGTGGAAGTCGCACTTCGGAATGCATTTGATAGTGCTTCTGGCACATTATCAGGATGTTCTACTTCTACGCTATATTTTGTGATTGGTTCGAATAGTGCAGCATTATCCATAGATTGATGCGTACGTTTTAATCGATCCGTACGTGGAACTGCACCAGCTAAAGCAACAACGGGATCACTCTCCGCATTCGCAGTAACAAGACCTGTCGCTAAATTCGATGTCCCTGGTCCTGAAGTTACAAGACATACGCCCGGTTTCCCTGTTAATCTACCAATAGCAGCTGCCATAAATGCTGCGTTTTGTTCATGACGACAAACAATTAACTCTGGTCCTCTTTCTTGCAGTACATCAAATACAGAGTCAATCTTCGCTCCTGGAATACCGAAAACATGTGTAACACCTTGTTTAATTAAACAATCAACAACAAGGTCTGCTCCTTTTGTTTTTGTTTTCACGTCGTTTACTTTTACACCTGTACTCAAACTAATCATTCCTTTATTTCATAATGTGTGTAATAAAGATTTTTAATTTCACCTAGTTAATTAATGTGGTGAAGTATTGTTTATCATTATAGTACAAATGCATTATTTTTTCCAAGAATATGAATTTGATAGTTTTTTGACAAACATTAAAGAATCCGCTTACAACCCTTTATTTATCCTAAAATAATATTTTTATATCTCATCTAAAAATGCACGAAAAACTTTCATCTAGTCACAGTATTAAAAACATTACAGTACCTTGCAAAGAACACTACTAAATGATATATTTGTAAATATTGGAATACCCAGCAATTGGAATGTGCTTTGTAATTCATCATTTTATAAAGGAAAGTGATTGTTATGAACAAAAATGAATTTTTGGAACAACTTAGTTCTTCCCTGCGGAATATGCCTAATGTAGAAAAGAAAGATATTCTTTCAGAGTACGAAACTCATTTTATCAGTGGTAAACAAGATGGGAAATGTGAAGAAGAAATTTCTAGAAAACTAGGAAACCCTAAAACGATCGCTAAAGAACTTAATGTTTCCTATGCAATAAGCAATGCTGACAAGAAACGCAGCTTTAAAAATATGATAACTGCACTAATTTCTGTTATGAGCTTAAGTATTTTAAACTTTGCTTTTATCATTATCGCCTTTTTCGTACTACTCTTTTTATTACCTATTATTCTAGCACTTATCATTGCCACTCCAGTATTAATCATTTCACCTATTTTATTAATAGGGTTAGGATTTTTCAAAGGGTTTCATCAAATTAGTTATTCCGACGTTTATAATGTGTTCATCGCTTTTTGCGGCGGTTTACTCATATCCGTCATATGTTACCAAATGGTAAAACATTTATACGCAACTTTAGTAAAGTATTTGAAATGGAATATAGCTATTTTACAGAGATAATAATGAATATAAAAGGAGATTAAAATGAAGAAGTATACTTTATATCTACTCATGTTACTTACAATTTTATTTCTATCAGCTTGTTCAAACAGTGCACAACCTAAGGAAGAAAACGATGTACAATCTATTAAAGATGTAACGATTAAAATTCCAGAAACTATATTCACTTCCTCAAAAAAGAATGAAACTATTAACGAAGACGAAATGAAACAAAATATAAAAACGTATTTAAATTATAGCGGAGAGTTATACGAAAACATCGTTCCACTTTCGTCAGCCATGTCTGACGAGAATGTCACGAAATCCGACCGAGAGAAATTAAAACAACTAGTAAATTTAGCGCAACAAAATGATGCGAACTTCCATGATTTTATTAGTAACAATACGATCCCTGATGATTACAAACAGCCTTCAAAGGAAATTCATGATTACATTTCAGCGTCTACGGCACTTTCAGTAGAACTAGAGCAAGAATTAGACAAAATCGCGCAAGATGGTAACTTATTCAAAACTGATTTTTCTTTTACAAAACGCTTTGAGAAAGTTAATGGTAGGAAGCAAAAAGAAATTGAAACATTTTTGAAGGAAAAGAATATTGAGACGGAGTATTTCCACAAATAACAAACAAAAAAGACGCCCCTATACAGGAGCGTCTTCTCTCATTACGCTTGTTGTTGCGCGTTATATAATTCTTCAAGTGGCTGCATGATAATTTTGTTAACGTCAGTGATAACGATGTTTAAACGTTGTTCAGTTTCCATTAACTTTGTGATTTTAGCATCTTGTTGAATGCGAGCTACAACTTCTTGTGCTTTTTGGTTATCTTCTTCACTGATTTCTTGACCTTGCATCATTTTTTGTTGTAAGCCAAGTTGCATTGCGCGGAACTCATCGAATAAGTTCTTTGAATTTGCATCACCTTGTACTGCTGCGTAGCTTGCTTTTAATGTTTGGAAATCTTCGTTTTCAGCGATTGCTTTTTGTAATTCATATGCAACATCATGAATGTTTTTTGTCATTTTATTTTTCCTCCTTTAGAAGGCTAGCGCTTATTATGCGCACCGCCTTTTAAGTGCATTTACATACGCACCTCTTCTTACCATATCAAACTATGCAAGAGATGTGAAGAAATTTCACTTTTATTTCTATGTACTTATCTTTACTACATAAGGAACAACAGTAATAGCCCTTGCACGAGTCCAATCATTCCACCTAATAAGGCACCTAAATACGTAATCATTTTCAGCTCATTTTTTGTAATGGACAGAACTAAATCTTCTAGTCTCTCTGTTGAAAATGTAGACACTTCTTGCTGGACAATTTCCGCAAGATGTAGATTGTTTAGTATACTCTCTACATTTTCTGTTCCCCACTTTAAGCCTTTCGTTACTGCACTTGGGACTACCTTTTCCATAATTGTTTCTCGAACTGGCTCACATACTTGCTGCACAGATTGATTTAAAAACTTACTCACTGTTTCTTCAACTTTAACCGCTGACAATATGGAGCTTACAATCATTTCTTTTTCTACAAACGTTTCTACTTCTTTTACATCTCTTCCTTTTAACTTTTCCCACTCTTTTTGCAGTACGTCAGTTAAAAGTTGCTTTGTGCCATCTTGCCCTAAAAACTTAATAACTTCTGGCTGCACACGATCCACTACACTTACATTCCCTAAAAACATTCCGACTAAGTTAAGCAGCGTTCCCCTAGAAGCAAAGAAATCATCAATCATTTTTGAAAGACGTGCTTTTCCTTCTTCACTTTCAAAAAAACTAATTCCTCGCTCTAAAATAAATGCCGAGACATTTGGGATCGTATTCTCTATTTTTTCATGAACAGAATGAGGTAAAGCCTGTTCCCATGTATATGTATAATACTCTGCTAAAAATGCCTCTATTTTTTCTGTAATCACATGTTCGATTTTCCCGGTCGCTTCTTTTTCTACATACGCTACATTCCATTTTTCTAACATATGTCGTAACGACTGTTCATTCGTAATTACTTTATCCACTTCTACTTGTGTCCATTGAATTAAACCTTTTTGAAACTCTTCATTTGTTAATTTCTTTCCGATTCCTTCTGGTGTTAACAAATGCTCGACAACCATTTTTCCTAATTGAACAGCAAGCTCATCGCGGCGCTTCGGAATTAACCCTGGTGTAAATGGAACTTGAAACTTCCCAATATAAATAGGACGATGAGGACGAAATAACATTTTTATCGCTAAATGATTTGTGAATCCCCCAATAATCGCTCCGAGCCCTGTCGTCGTTAACATACTTAACCATATATTCATTACAATCAACCTTTCGCTTCTCCAAAACTATAGCATATCATCATACGGACAAAAGTATAATGGTATAAAAACGTATTTGCAATATATAGCTATGCCTATTATGCCAACATTTTGTTAGTAAAGGAGTGATTTCGTTGGTTCTCGGTATTTTAACTTCTCACCCTCATTATGAGCAAATGTATTACACCGAAATCGCTAAACGCGCTCGGCTTTATCATAATGTCGTGGCCCAGTTTACGCCATTTGGTATTGATCCTAAAACAGACCTTGTCTCTGGTCTTATTTATGATACAGATACAGGAAAATGGAAAGAGCAAATATTCCCTATTCCTTCTTATATTTACGATCGTTCTTCTTTTAACGAGGAAACAGACTTCGACAAAGCAAAATCAATTATTCACTCATTACACAACCGTCCTACCACTACCTTTTTAAATAACACACTTATTGACTTAAGCGAACTTCATGATTTATTTCTCACGAATAAAAAATTATCTCCTTATATACCAAAATTTGAAATAGCAACGATACAAAACATTTTCAAACTGTTATTAAAAACAAAAGATATTATTATACGGCCTACTAACACACATTCCAATGAAAGTCTGTACCGGATCACTTATAAAAGCAAAACGTTTCATATCGATACGATAAATGATGACTATCATACTTCTACTCCAATCAAACGGACAGATGAATTTATATCTTGGTACAAATCTAACATACGATCAGCACGTTACATCACCCATACAATGCTGCAACCACCAAATCAATTAACATACCCACTCCATATTCGAACCATTTTGCAAAAAAATAAAGAACAGAAGTGGACTGCTATCGGCCAATTTATACAAAAAAGCTCATTTCCGAATCAACTTTTACTTTCGGCAACGGATGATTCCTCGCTGCATTCATTTTCAAAAATTAAATACGTACTATCTAGTACCGGTGTACAATTATTACAAGACGCTTTACATGACATTATAAATGAAGTGTTTCAAACATTAGATGAATCTTATTCTTCGTTATTCGAGCTAGAGCTTTCCACCATTATGGATCAAAAAGGGGCAATTTGGCTTATGTATGTCAACACGATTCCCCCGTATGAACATTACATTCGTCATAGTGATGCACTTGCGGAAAAAATATATCACGGACCACTAAAGTTTAGTCGCTTCACACCATAATGAAAGGAGGTAACACCATTTTGAAAGAGCACATATATACATTAAATATTTCAGATGAGCATCCAAATAGTATTACTTTACCTTATATTTTTTCCATTACACCACCAATTGCATCTCTTTCCTTCGGCGTACGCCATGTTGCAAGTGAAGAGGTGAAAATTCATTATTCCTTTACTCGCGAAATCATTATCGGAAAACAAATTGCAGAGAAACTTTTACTTCCTCATTCCACTACTATCCATGCATTTACACAAAATGAAACCATTATTTTCGGACCATTAATCGGGATTTTTACAACTGGTTTTAACGATGACTCTTCTAATCCTTTAGGAAACCGTTCAACTTCTCTTGGCGAGTTACTAACGCCACCATTCACCTTGCGACCATTTGTATTCGTTTTTGGTGTGCAACATATAAACTGGGAAGACGAAACAATTGAAGGATATTTCTTTCAAGAGGAACAGTGGATAAAGAAAAAAGTCCCTTTACCGAATGTCATTTACGATCGATTACCAAATCGTAAAGCCGAAAATTATAAACCGATCGTAAGAGCAAAAAGAAAGTTAGAGCATGACTACTCCATTCCTTGGTTTAACCCAGGCTTTTTCAATAAATGGGAAGTGCATCAACTTCTTGTGAAAGATGAATCCATTATGCCTTTATTACCAAACACAGAAACATTTCAACACTTCGAACAAGTAGAACGATTTCTCGGTACGTATAAATCTGTTTACATGAAACCGATTCACGGCAGCTTCGGTAGAAATATTCATCAACTATTTTATTCTCAAACAGAGAATTGCTACTACTGTCGTTATCGCGAAAATGAAGAAAATAAACTAAGAAAGTACCAATCGTTAGAAACACTTCTGAACCATGTGTTAAAAGGACATGATTTAAAAAAATTTATCGTACAACAAGGTATTTCCTTACTTCGCTTCGATGGGCAACCTGTTGATTTTCGCATTCATACAAATAAAAATCATTTCGGCCAATGGATGGTCAGTGCAATCGTTGCAAAAATTGCTGGCAAAGGTAGCTTAACAACGCATGTAAATAGCGGTGGCGATACAAAATTACTGCAAGAACTTTTTCCAGATTCAACGAAACAAGTTCAAATTGAAAATAAATTAAAACATACAGCCTTACAAATCAGTTACGCGCTCGATGAACAAGTAACCGGAAATATTGGAGAAATTGGTTTTGATATCGGTTTAGACACGCAGGAAAACCCGTGGCTCTTTGAAGCAAACTCTAAACCTGGGCGAACTGTATTCCAAGATGAAAAGTTAAAAGAACAAAGTGAACTGACGCGCCAATTATTTTACGAATATGCCATCTACTTAACTGAACATTCTTTGCGCGATGCAAAAGAAAAAATGTCTCAAATAAAATCCGGAACTCCATCAAACACCGAACATATCCCATCCCCTATGATTCACTCACAAATACAAAAACAAAAACTTCCACCTCATTCATAAGGTGGAAGTTTTCTATTTACACAAGTTTCACTACAACCTCTGTTTCCACATTACACATCACGCAATAAAAAACATGATTGCAGTACTCTTGTGAATTACTATGTGTTAAACCATCTACTGCACTTAATAATTCTTGATCCATATACGCACTATAATCGTCTATGTAATCTACAGTTTTTCCATAATCTTGGAGTATACCTTGGCAATTTTGACAAGAATATGTTTGTGATTCTAATGCGTTGCAAAGCGGGCAAATTCCCATCACGATTCCTCCATACGTTATCATTTACAAGCAGATTGAAGAGAGCATCTAGCCGTGCATAGGAGCGTCCTGTCCCACCCCTACTTAAAATAGAACTATAAAATTGCTGCCGATTTAATTTTAGTAAGTCATAAATAAGAAGTTAATGATTTGCCCCACAATAGCGGGATACAAAAAGAAAAACATATTTCATATCGCTCTTAGTTTAGCCTTCTTTCTAAAAAATACAACGATTACTCTTATTTCATAATTTACGAAATCACTAAGATTTTTTTACAAAATTTACAAATTATTATTTCGTATATCTTTCTAGGTAACATCCATACTATGAGTACAAACTTAATTACCGATGGATTAGCGCCAAACGGGGCGATAATCTGGTTCAAATCCAGCTAGTCCAACCAAAAAAAATTTTTATAACTCTAAGGAGGATATATTCCTATGGCAAACCAAAATTCTTCAAATCAATTAGTAGTACCAGGAGCAACAGCAGCAATCGACCAAATGAAGTACGAAATCGCTCAAGAATTTGGTGTACAATTAGGAGCAGATTCTACGGCTCGTGCTAACGGTTCTGTTGGTGGAGAAATTACAAAACGTCTAGTTGCAATGGCTGAGCAAAGCCTTGGCGGATTCCAAAAATAAATATATATGGCAAAAAGGTCTCAAGGCATATGCCTTGAGACCTTCCTTCATTTATTGCAACATTTGTAAAAACTTCTTCGTACGTTCTTCTTTTGGATTTGTAAATACATCTTCTGGTGTACCTTGTTCGACAACGACACCGCCATCCATAAAAATAACACGGTTCGCAATTTGATGTGCAAAGCGCATTTCGTGCGTTACAATAACCATCGTCATGCCTTCTTTAGCAAGTTCTTTCATGACTTTCAGAACTTCTTGAACAAGTTCAGGATCAAGTGCTGACGTCGGTTCATCAAATAGTAATACTTCCGGCTCCATCGCAAGCGCGCGAGCAATTCCAACGCGCTGTTGTTGTCCGCCTGATAATTGGAACGGATATAAGTCTACTTTATCCGCAAGACCAACTTTTTCAAGGAAATAGTTTGCTTTTTTCTTCGCTTCTTCTTTCCCCATCTTTTTCACTGTAACGAGCCCTTCCATTACATTTTGAAGTGCTGTTAAATGAGGGAATAGATTATGGTGCTGGAATACCATACCTGTTTGCGTACGAAGATTGACAATATCTTTCTTCGATACTTTTTGAGAGAAGTCGAGCTCTTTATTACCGATGCGAATATTACCAGCGTTCGGCGTTTCTAACACGTTGAGACAACGCAGGAATGTCGTTTTACCAGATCCCGATGGCCCGATAATAACAACAACCTCCCCCTTCTCAACTGATAAATCTATATGTTTTAGTACGGTATTATCTCCGAAACTTTTTTGTAAATGTTGAATTGAAATCATAAAAACAAAAACTCCTTTTATGAAAGGGTTATTTTAGAGTGTAACGTTCTGAACGTTTTTCTAATATTTGTTGCACAATAGATAATAAGAAGCAAATTGCCCAATAAATTAGACCTGCTTCGAAATAAACAATTAAAAACTCATAGTTCATTGCCGCAATTTCCTGCGCTTTTCGGAACATTTCTGTTACTAAAATTAACGATGCTAATGAAGTATCCTTCACTAAACTAATAAATGTATTCGAAAGCGGCGGAATAGATACACGCGTTGCTTGCGGTAAAATAACACGTTTTAATGCTTGCGGGTATGTCATCCCAATTGTGTAAGCTGCTTCCCACTGCCCTTTCGGGATTGAAAGGATAGAAGCACGAATAATTTCAGATGCATACGCACCAACATTTAATGAAAATCCAATAACTGCTGCTGTATATGGCTCAACTTCAATATTAAGAGTTGGAAGACCATAGAAAATAATAAATAACTGTACAAGAAGTGGCGTTCCGCGAATGATAGATACATAGATACGAGCAATCCATTGTAAAATACGACTACCTGAAATACGTGCAAGCGCTGTTAACGTCGCAAGTATAATCCCGATAATAAATGTAATAAGCGTTAATGGAATTGTCGTAAATACAGCTTCCTTCAGCATAGGCATGAAGGAAGACTGCATAATATCTATCCAAGTAGACAATCGATCTGAAACCAACGCACTACTTAGATACATTTTCACCGAACCATTTTTTCGCTATTTTATCGTACGTACCATCTTTTTTCATATCTTCTAACGCTTTATTTACTTCTTGTACTACCTTGTCGCTACCTTTACGGAATAAGAATCCACTTTGTGACGCTTCTTTTTCTGTATCTACAATTTTAATTTTTGCATCTTTTTTCGTTTCTAAATAGTTTAGCACTGATAATTTATCATTAATTGTGAAATCAACGCGTCCAGTATTTAATAATTCTGCCGCTTGACTAAAGCCTTCTACATTCGTAATTTCTGCACCATTTTTCTTAGCGATATCTGCATAGTTACTTGTTAAAGATTGTGCTGCTTTTAATCCTTTTACATCAGCAAATGTAGCAGGTTTATCTTTATCCTTCGCAATAACTAATACCGCTGAAGATGAAACATATGGGCTAGAGAAGTCATATTTCTTTTGACGATCTTCACGAATACCAACTTCATTCGCAACCATGTCGAAACGTTTTGCATCTAAACCAGCAAGTAAGCTATCCCATTGTGTTTCTTTAAATACAGGTTTTACACCTAAACGTTTTGAAACTTCTTCTGCTAATTCAACGTCAAATCCAGTTAATTTATTACTTGAATCGTGGAATGTGAACGGTGGATATGTACCTTCTGTTCCAATTACAAGTTCACCACTTTGTTTTATCTTTTGTAACGCATCTTGACTAGCTGTATCTTTTTTCTCTTCTTTACCGCAGCCCGCTACAATCCCGATCGCTAATGTAGTTACTGCAAGTACTGAAAATAATTTTTTCATAATGGTAATCCTCCAAGTATTCTGATAGGAATTTAAAAACTATATTGATTGTATGCAATCTTGAACAATTTTTCAATGAAAATGTTCTTATTTAGTTTATCCTTTTTCTTCATAATCAAACAAAAGGGGAAAATAACGCTACATACAAAAAATAAGTAACATTTTTTAATATAGCATTTATAAAGAAAAAGGTAAAACAATACTTCTTATTTAACTGCCCTGATTCACTAAAAAAGAACTTGTGAAAATCACAAGTTCTCCTCCATACATATTAAGCGCTCTGGTTTCCTTCCATTTGCGTTTTATACATATCATAATAACGCCCACGCTTTTTCATTAGTTCATCATGAGAGCCTTTTTCTAAAATTGTTCCTCTATCAAGTACAATAATTTGATCTGCACTTTTAATTGTTGAAAGACGGTGAGCGATAATAAATGTCGTTCTTCCTTTTTTCACAACTTCTAACGCTTGTTGGATCATCGCCTCTGTTTCTGTATCAATACTAGACGTTGCTTCATCTAAAATTAAAATGGCTGGGTCAAAAGCGAGTGCCCTAGCAAACGAAATAAGCTGACGTTCTCCAGTGGAAAGCGTGCTTCCCTTTTCTGTAATTTCTTCATCTATATTGTTCGCAAACCGTTCCGCACCAACATCACGCAATGCTTTTACGATGCGATCTTTTGAAATTTTTTCGTTCTCTAAGCTTACATTAGAAGCGACCGTCCCGCTAAATAAAAACGGATCTTGCAGTACGATTCCCATATGTTCACGCGTTGCTTGTTTCGGCATCGCTTTTACATCGTGACCATCAATCGTAAGCTTCCCTTTTTCAAACTCATAAAACTGGAAGAGTACATTCATAATGGAACTTTTTCCTGATCCAGTATGACCGACAAGTGCCACTGTCTCCCCTTGTTTCGCTTCAAAAGAAATATTTTTTAGTACTTCATCTTTTCCATTGTAAGAAAATGACACATTATCAAACTTCACATTTCCTTGTAAGCGAGGCATACGTTCCTCTTCTACTGCTTCCCCTTTTTCCTCTAACAATTCAAAAACACGTTCTGATGCAACACGCGATTGTTCTAAGTTAGCAAGCTGATTTACCATATTTGTAATTGGTGAGAACAATCGTGTTAAATAATCAACGAACGCATACAGTATCCCTAGAGAAATGACGCCTGAAGCACTTAATGAAGCACCACCGAAATACCAAATCACACCTGTGAAAGCAATATTTCTTAATACAGACACTAAGTTATGAGAAGTTGCTGCATTTAAATTCAAAATTTTATTTTGATATTTAAAATAATCGCCATTTAATTCTTCAAACTCTTTCTTCGTTTCACGCTCTTGACGAAACGCTTGAATAATCGGCATCCCTTGAATAGATTCATTCACTGTTCCGTTAATATCAGATAAACGTGAGCGCATTTTATGATTGTATACAGACGCATACTTTCTATAAAGAATCGCCCAAACAATTAAAATCGGGATGATAAGTAAACATAACGTCGCCAATTTTACATCGAGTAAAAATAGCGCAGCGAATATCCCGATAATATAAATGATACTAGAAACGAATGTCGCCAGTACCGTTACGTATAAATCACGAATGGCTTCCGTATCATTCGTAACACGCGATACAATTTTCCCTGCTGGTAAATGATCGAAATAACGAATCGGCAACGTTTGAATATGAGAAAACACATCTTCCCTCATAATTTGAATAATTTTGTTCGCTGCCTTCTGTAGGAAAAATTGCTTTCCGTATGCAAATAATGAGACAACTACTAATAAAGCGAAATAACCACCACCAAGTAATAATAGGGGATTTATTTCTGGTTTATAAAACGCAAACACTTCTTCTTTCGTTAATGCTTTTGCTTTATACACTTGCACCGCCTTACCATTTTGAACGGTAATCATATCACCTTTTACAGTACGTGATCCTTCCAGATTTACTTTATTCGGTACAAAATAATATTGAAAACCAACTTGCATCACACGTACTTCTTTTCCTTTTTTCTCCCCTTCTCCAAAGCGATCACTTCGCTTATAGAAGGTGCCATTATACGAAACAGCCTCTTCACTCTTTTCTGTTTCATACCACGGTTTCTCTATTCCAACGATATGATCGTCAATCATCGTTTTCGCGACGAAAGGACCAGCAAGCTCTGCGATGACGAAAATAAATAACATTAGCATCGCTGCAAAAATCGTCCCTTTCACTTTCATCGCATATTGAAACAATCGTTTTGAAACACTCATATTTTCACCCCACTATCCGCACTTTCACTTTCACCTTGTTGTCTTTCAAACTGCTCCGCATACCAGCCTCCGCTTTTGATAAGCTGATCATGCGTACCTTCTTCTATTACTTCACCTTCATCCATAACGAGAATCCAATCCGCATGTTGTACGGCAGATAAACGATGCGTCGTAATAATTGTCGTCTTTCCGCTTCTTTCTGTTCTTATATTTTCAATGATTGCTGCTTCCGTACGAGCATCAACAGCTGATAAAGAATCGTCCAAAATTAATATTTCCGGATTTTGAATAACAGCTCGCGCAATCGAGATCCTTTGTTTTTGCCCTCCCGATAAAGAAACACCTTTCTCTCCAACGAGCGTTTCTAACCCTTCTGGTAAAAACTCTAAATCCTTTTTAAACGCCGCGATTTCAATCGCTTTCTCGAGTTCTTCTTCCGTCGCTTCCCTATTTCCGAATAAAATATTTTCCCTCGCTGTTTTTGAGAACAAAATATGTTCCTGAGGTACATACCCAATCCAGCCGAGTACATTTTCATTCGTCATTTTATCTAACGTCACATCAGAGACTGCAATATCCCCATCTCCAAGCGGATATTGACGAAGAAGCTGACGTACGAGCGTCGTTTTTCCGCTTCCTGTTTTTCCAACAACCCCAAGCGTTTCCCCTTGTTTTAATGTAAACGAAACCTTTTTTAAATTTTCTCCAGTCGATGAAGGATATGAAAAGGAAACATCCTCAAACTGAATATAATCCGGCTCTTGTACAAGCTTTGGATTTTCCGGATTCTTTACATCCGGTTCGTACGCTAACGTTTCATTCACACGGTCTAACGAAGCGTTTCCTCTTTGCATAACATTAATTAATTCGCCAATTGCAAACATCGGCCAAATCATCATCCCTAAATACACGTTGAAAGAAACGAGTTCGCCAAGTGTTACCTTTGATTGAAATACAAGATACGCGCCGTACACTAAACCAATTAAATAACTAAGGCCAACAAGCATTTTCACCGTCGGCTGGAATAATGCATCAATTCTCGCTACTTTCATATTTTTTTCGTAGACGTCATCTCCTAAATGATGAAACCTTCCCACATCTGCATTTTCCTGTACGTATGCACGAATAACGCGCACACCAGCGATCGATTCAAGTACTTTATCATTCATATCTCCGAACGCATCTTGCGCAACTGTAAATCTCTCATGCAATTTCTTTCCATATATGTTCATCGCATACGCCATAATCGGAAGCGGTATAAGCGCCGCAAATGTAAGCTCCCAACTGATTGTAAATCCCATCATAAAGACAATCGTAAGCATATATAAACTCGAATCCACGAGCGTTAATATACCGAAACCAGCTGTCATAGCAATTGCTTTTAAATCATTTGTCGCTCTCGCCATTAAATCACCAGTACGATTTTTATGATAAAACGTCGGTGTCATCTTAAGTAAATGCCCCATAAATTTAGAGCGCATCGTCCTCTCCAGTACGAATGCACCACCAAACAGCTGATGTTGCCAAACGAAAGTAAGACCATATCCAATTACCGTAACCCCTATTAAAATGAGAATAAATTGCATAATCGCTGCATTCGTTAACGTTCCTGTTTTTATATTATCAATCGTAACCCCTAACACCTTCGGGGGAATAACTTCAACTATATTCACAATTAAAAGAGCTCCAATGGCGATACTATATCTCTTCCAATGCTCTTTAAAAAACCATTTTAACTTAAGTAATACTGATAACAATGTAACCTCTCCCTTCTCGTTCTCGTTTCACTCTCATTTCTTTACCCACTATCCAGATCCATCACATTTACATTTCGTAATCCATACAATCTCATCACATTTTTCCACCTTCCAAATTTTTATATAGTAACGTGGAAAATAAACAAAAAAAAGCATACCGCCGCTTGACGATATGCACAAAAATGCATAAAAGCGTACGTTACGATATACGCAACGTACGCTTTTTATAAGACAAAGATGCCTTATATATCCGCACGGGTTGCGTAATGATATGAATGTTTTCTGCCATTTGACAGAGCTAAGCCCATTACATTTACGATTACAATCATTACGCACACCCCCTTCATTTATTTTCCATTTATAATCTTACAACTTTATTGAGTATTCTGTCAATTGTTTTTTTAGCTATAGAATAAAATAATCTTTTATCACAAAAAAATGAAGGGGATTCATAATACGATACATCCGTTTGAAATAAGGGAATCTTCTGTAAGAAAGGGCATACAAAATAAAAAAAGAATAAGAAATCGTTTTCACAAACATTTCATTTGAAAAATGTTATCAAACCCCCTACAATCACCTTATACTCACTCTTACAAGTTGCTATTTTAGGAGGACTAATCATGACAACTAGCAATACGTACAAATTTTATTTAAACGGAGAATGGAGAGAAACCTCTTCAGGAGAAACAATCGAAATTCCATCTCCATACTTACACGAAGTAATTGGACAAGTACAAGCAATTACTCGCGGAGAAGTAGATGAAGCAATTGCATCTGCAAAAGAAGCTCAAAAATCATGGGCGGAAGCTTCTCTACAAGATCGCGCAAAATATTTATATAAATGGGCTGATGAGCTCGTAAATATGCAAGATGAAATTGCCGATATCATTATGAAAGAAGTCGGTAAAGGATATAAAGATGCGAAGAAAGAAGTTGTTCGTACAGCTGATTTCATTCGTTACACAATTGAAGAAGCTTTACATATGCACGGAGAAAGCATGATGGGCGATAGCTTCCCTGGCGGAACGAAGTCTAAACTTGCGATCGTCCAACGCGCACCACTTGGTGTTGTATTAGCAATCGCACCATTTAACTACCCAGTAAACTTATCTGCTGCAAAACTTGCACCAGCATTAATTATGGGTAATGCTGTTATTTTCAAACCAGCAACTCAAGGTGCAATTAGTGGTATTAAAATGGTTGAAGCACTTCATAAAGCTGGCCTTCCAAAAGGTCTTGTAAACGTAGCTACAGGACGCGGTTCTGTAATTGGTGACTACTTAGTAGAACACGAAGGTATCAATATGGTATCGTTCACAGGTGGTACAAACACAGGTAAACATTTAGCGAAAAAAGCTGCAATGATTCCACTTGTATTAGAACTTGGTGGTAAAGACCCTGGTATCGTTCGTGAAGATGCTGACTTACAAGATGCTGCAAACCATATCGTAAGCGGTGCATTCTCTTACTCTGGTCAACGTTGTACAGCTATTAAACGTGTACTTGTACACGAAAACGTAGCAGACGAGCTTGTTAGCTTATTAAAAGCGCAAGTAGCTGAACTATCAGTTGGATCTCCAGAACAAGACAGCACAATCGTTCCGTTAATCGACGACAAGTCTGCTGACTTCGTTCAAGGCTTAGTTGACGACGCTGTTGAAAAAGGTGCAACAATCGTTATCGGTAATAAACGTGAGCGTAACTTAATTTACCCAACATTAATCGACCACGTAACAGAAGAAATGAAAGTTGCTTGGGAAGAGCCATTCGGCCCAATCCTTCCAATCATCCGTGTTTCTTCAGATGAGCAAGCAATTGAGATTGCTAACAAATCAGAGTTCGGTCTACAAGCAAGTGTCTTCACAAAAGACATTAACAAAGCATTTGCAATTGCTAACAAAATCGAAACTGGTTCTGTTCAAATTAACGGACGCACAGAGCGCGGCCCTGACCACTTCCCATTCATCGGTGTAAAAGGTTCAGGTATGGGCGCACAAGGTATTCGTAAGAGCCTTGAGTCTATGACACGTGAAAAAGTAACAGTATTAAACTTCGTTTAATCTTATATGTAGAAGCTGATCTAGTTTTAGATTAGCTTCTTTTTATATCAAATAATTACTCATTCCTAATAACAAACTCTTCTCTATAATCTGATTATTACTATATCCATTGACGTATAAAAATACATTTGTTACTCTTAACTACGTTAATTTAATATTTAAATCCTCATTCGTATCTCGGTGAGGTAGAGGTTGCAATCATTAAGAGTATCGTTTCAGGAGATGTAGTGGCATTGATGAAGGAATGAGAAAGGAATGATTGCCGAAGTAAGTCGTGTCCACCATGCACGCTTGCTGGGTCTGCATTTAATAAGTGCAGAACTGTCACAAACGAAACGTTTCGTTTGTGGAGAGCTATCGAGAGGTATGTCGTGGGTTTCTTATAAGATAGAAAGCATGTAGCGGCAAATTACGTGCTTTTTTTGTTTTGTTTGGAACTTTTCTTCTCTACTAGGAAGACATACATATCTCCTCGCTTGACTTGGTTATACTAACTTTGGAGGTATTTTCTATGCAACAAAAAAAATGGGGCTTTTGGGTACTAACAGCTTTCGTTGTCGGTAACATGGTTGGCGCTGGTATTTTTATGGTGCCAAGTACGTTAGCACAAACAGCAAGCCCTCTCGGTGTCACTTTAGCTTGGTTAACAACAGGGTTTGGTGTTTTAATGCTAGCTCTTGTTTTCGGTAATTTAGCAATTCGTCGTCCTGATTTAACGACAGGACCACAAAGTCATGCATATGCTTTATTCTCATCACCAAAAAAGAAAAAAATGGCTGGTTTCAGTATGGTATGGGGATATTGGGTTGCAAACTGGGCAAGTAACGTTGCCATCATTACGTCTTTCGCGGGGTATTTATCACTCTTCTTCCCAATTATGAAAGATACACGACTACTATTTTCAATCGGTTCTTTTAACATAGAAGTCGGAAAACTAATTACATTTACTATTTGTTCCATCTTACTTTGGGGAACTCATATTATATTAACAAACGGTGTAAGCGGAGCTGGAAAGCTAAACTTCTTAGCAACAACAACGAAAGTAACTGGATTCCTTTTATTCATCGTCGTTACGTTATTTGCATTCGAAGCTTCTAAGTTTGGACAATGGTACACACCGATGATCGATAAATCAGGTGTATCACACGGCCTTCTTTCACAAGTAAATTTAGCCGCTCTTACAACGCTTTGGGCATTTATCGGAATTGAATCAGCAGTACTTTTATCAAATCGTGCTACCTCTCCTAAAACAGTAAAACGTGCAACAGTTGCTGGATTACTTATTACAGTTGCGATTTACTTAGGAATTACAATTTTAACAATGGGTGTACTTCACGTTGATAAATTACAAGCTTCTGAACGTCCATTAGCAGACGCATTAAACGCTGCAATGGGGCATGGCGGCGGGAAACTGATGGCATTACTTGCTCTTACTTCCCTATTCGGTTCTATATTAGGCTGGATTTTATTAAGCTCAGAAGTACCATATCAAGCTGCAAAAGAAGGTTTCTTCCCTTCCTTCTTCACGAAAACAAATAAAAAAGGAAGTCCAATTTATTCATTACGATTAACAAACATTATGTCGCAAGTGTTCTTATTCTCAACATTATCAGGAACCATTGCGGAAGCTTATACATTCGTTATTACCGTATCAACACTAGCCTACCTCATTCCATATCTCGTTTCACCAGTCTTCCAGTTAAAACTAGTCGCAACTGGTGAAACATATAAAAATGAAATGCGGGCAAGAATTACAGATGGTATAGTCGCAGTAATCGCACTTTGCTACGCACTATGGGTTATTAAAACCGGCGCAGCCGATATAAAAACGTTCCTTCTCGGAATTGGTTTATTCGTAATCGGATTTGCTTTCTATCCATTAATGAATCGTGATGAGAAAAAAAATAACGAAAAGAAAAACGGGCAAGTTGCATAACGCAATTTGCTCGTTTTTTCTTTTATAAAACATATATAATAGAACAAAGAGGTGAAAAACATGTCAATTGAATCACTATGGAGCAGCCGCTTCCAACAACATATTCAAAATATCATTACATACTTTGCACGTATGATTAACGGTTTACTATATAGCTTTATCTTCGTTGCCTGTATAGGTGCTTACTATTACGCAAAGTTTCTTAAGACAGCGCCTTCTAAAGGACTATCTTTATTACTTATTACAATCGTCCTAACAGCGATTATAACGAGATGCCCTATCCGTACATTTATTCAAAAACCTGATGCTGTCTATTTGCTTGCATTAGAAGAGAAACTAACATCTTATTTTAAAAAATCTCTTCTATATAATTACATCATTCAGCTTTTCCCATTATTATTTACGTTCCTTATTCTCGTTCCACTTGCAATGCAATCATTACAATTAACTGTACCTTTTTTATGTACAATCTTTATCGTTTTAATGATTACGAAAGCTTGGAATATATACACACATTGGATGTGGCGTGATGGTCATGAAAAAAACATATGGTTAATTATTCGTATTGCTTGTAACGCCTTAATCATTTACATGCTGTTTTACTCGGCACATGTTCTCATATTAGGCGGATTGCTCTTACTACTTGCTTTCCTACTTCTATACACGAAAAAACAGCCTACAAAACGAATACCGTGGGATTACATAATTGAACAAGAAGAAAAAATGGACGTTCGTTTTTATCAATTTGCTAGCATTTTCACCGATGTTCCGCAACTGAATAAGCAAGTAAATAAAAGAAAATGGCTTACAAATTGGATTGAACCTTTATTACATAAAAAAGGAGCAACTTTCTTCTATTTACATACACTAGCATTTTTACGCGGGAATGATTATTTCGGTATATATATTCGTTTAGGGTTGATCGGTACCTTCGCCTTATATTTTATACCAAACATATACGTAAAAGGTGCTATCGCTTACATCGTCCTATATATGATCTCTATGCAGCTCCGTTCCCTGTGGAAATATTTTTCGGGAAATATTATCGTAGCATTATATCCCATTGATACTGAGAAACGAATGAATCAATTTCTTCGCTTAATCTTTATATTACTAAGCATTCAACTCATTGTATTTTCAATTGTTATACTCATTGCTACAGGACAATTTTTACATAGCCTTATCATTATGATTATCGGGTTACTCTGGATCAAATTTATTATTGTACCAAAAACGAAGCAACGCGTTTCTTCGTTTTAACGAAAAGAATTATCTTAAAAGCCAAGGAGAAAATAAATTACCTCCTTGGCTTTTTTATTTTTCTTCCTCAAACAAGAATCACTGAAACAACCGATATTTTATGATTTTCACATACAAAAGCGATAATACATGTTTACGTCCTAATAAAAAGGGTATGTATTAAATTAACAGGGCAAAGAAACTGGAGGGAATGAAAAAACATGAATTAAAGTTGCACTTTATAAAAGGCATTACCCAAAGATGATTCTGGAACCGATAATATAAGGAGCTGATTGCAATGAGTAAAAAAATCGCTATTTTAATAACGGATTATTTCGAGGATACAGAATACACAGAGCCAGTAGAAGCTTTTAATCAAAGGGGATATGAATTAACAACTATTGAAATGGAAAAAGGTAAAACGGTACACGGTAAACAAGGAAAAAGTGAAGTCGTAATTGATAAAAGTATTGATGATGTTTCTCCAGAGAACTTTGATGCCCTCTTCATACCAGGCGGATTTTCCCCAGATATACTTCGTGCAGATGAGCGTTTTGTTCACTTTAGCAAAGCATTTATGGATGCGAAAAAACCTGTTTTTGCTATTTGTCACGGCCCCCAATTGCTCATCACTGCACAAACACTTGAAGGACGCGATGTGACTGGATATAAATCCATTGCGGTCGATTTGAAAAATGCCGGTGGAAATTTTCATAATAAAGAAGTGGTTGTATGCCAAAATCAGCTAGTAACAAGTAGACAACCAGAGGACATCCCAGCGTTTATTGAAGAATCGTTGCGTATATTAGGATAGTTATTATAGGTTAACCAAAGTAGCTAAATAACTACTTTGGTTAACCTTTTTATTTATAAAAATCGAAATTAACACCATATGAAATATTTCTTCATCTTTAATAATTTTTCGAGACACCTTCTTGTCTCGCCCCAAAATTTCTAATCACTTTTCATAGGCAGTTCTCATATAGTGAAAATGACTATATAATTCCTATCCATAAGTTAAATAATGATTTGACACATATATAAATACAAAAGATGGGAGCCTTATTTATGAATAACAATCCACCTTCAATGCCCCCAAATCCAACGGAAACGAATAATAATGAAGTGAGCTTACAAACGTTACGCGTCATTGGGCTTATTGTACTGATTAGTGGCTACATATTAGTAGCTCTTTCTGAAGTAGGAACGTTAAAAAATCTTTTACTACAACCTAGCACTACTCCAAATTTAGCTGAAGTTGATCCGTTCTAAAAATTATATAAAAGCGAGTCCAAATATAACTGATTCGCTTTTATATAGTTTCATCCAATCTGAGAAACATTTCTCTCATCCTCATACTTCTCTTTCCCTATCGCCTTCATAAATAATAAAATACTGCTCATACCAACGATAAAGTACAGAGCACTCATCCCCCAAGATGCAATAAATGAACCTAACATAACACCCAATGCTCCGTTCATTTTTGCCATTTGAAAGACCATCCCGTTAATCGCCATATAAGAACCTCTTGCCTCATTTGGCACCATATCTGCCATAATAGATTGACGAACCGGTACATACATCATCTCACCTACCGTTTGGAAAAGCCCTGCAATTAATAAGATCCATAAACTATTGCTCGTTCCGAGTATTGTAAATCCAATTGTGTAAATGAATAAGCCTACATATAAAATTTTCAAATCGTTGAAGCTTTTTAGTATTTTAATAAGAAGTGCTGAACATAACACAACTAAAATTGTATTTTCCGCTGATATCCAGCTCAGCATTCGAATACCTGTTAAATCAAACGTAAAACCATTCCCGAATAAAAAGTGCACCGTTTCAAATTCCTGCTGCAAACGTACCCCTAAATAATTATTAATTTGAAACTCTAAAGATAATGTACATATACTTGCTGCGCAAAAAATTAAAAACGTTCTATCTTTCATCACGACTTTATAACTATCCGCCATATCTTTTAATACATTTTTCTTCTCTACTACTTTTCGTGCTACATACACTTCTTCCATATATACAGCCATCACATATAAAGTAATAACTGCAATAACTGTTAATCCGATAAACAATTGTAATCTATAGTTTTCAAATAGTAATCCGCCAAATATCGCTCCAATTGCAATAGATAAATTAATCGCCCAGTAGTTAATGCTGTACATCACTTTTCGATTTTCAGGTGTACTCACATCGATTAACATCGCTTCCGTCGCTGGATTCATAAGTCCAGACCCTAAACTATTCACTAACATAAACACAAATGTTAGCCACGGCGAATCTACATAATCCGAATTTGCAATCCCCATACAAGCGATGGAAATGGCTTGTATACTTTGACCGATAATCATTACTTTTTTACGACCGAGCCGATCCCCAACATACCCACCGTATAGACCAATTACTAATGAAGCTATTACATTAATGAGTAGTAACGCACCAGCCATCGCACTACCTAACTTTATTGAAAAATAAATCGCCATAAACGGAAAAATCATCGTGGACACAGTACGTGTTAAAAACGAAGTTATAATTCTAATTTTTATATTTCGATGCATACTCCAAAATCCCATTGTTTCCCCCTCCTTATGCTTACTTATTTTACTTTGAAAAAAAGGAAGAAAAAGGTTAGAATATTCTAAAGAGTTTCCCCTTTTATTATAGAAGGAAGTGTATATATGAAAATTATGGACTATTACATTCGGTTAAGATTACATGCGCAAGATCAGCAACATATACGAAATAGCTTACAAGAGTTAGCAGATATTTTATATTGCAGTACGAAAAACGTAAAAATTTTATTAAAGAAGATGAGTGAGGAGAAATTAATTCGCTGGACTCCCGGGCGAGGCCGCGGGAATAAAACGGAAATCCTATTTATACATAATTTCGTAGAAGCGATTGAGTCCTATACAGATGAACTGTTAACGCAAGAAAAGTTAAAGGATATTTTTCTTCTTTTAAAAGAGCCCCTACCCTTTGCACTTCAAAAAAAAATAGAAAATAAACTACATCATCATTTTGGATACGAACCTTCAAATGATATGTATGACATATTAAAGATTCCTATATCAAGAAAGATATTCCCATTAGATCCGGCTTTTGTCGCTGTAACTACAGAGAGCCATCTTACGAGTCAAATTTTTGACACGTTAGTCGTTTATAACGATGTTACTGAAAAAATGGAACCACACATTGCACATACGTGGGAATTAAGTGAAGACGGGCTTACGTGGACCTTTTATTTACGAAAAGATATATATTTTCATAACGAAACAATTTTAACTTCTAAAGATGTACAATTTTCATTTGAAAGACTAAAAGAAGTTCACTCTCCTTTCGAATGGTTAACAGAAGAAATTGTTCAAATCGAAACACCATCACCACTACAAATACGGTTCCATTTAGCAAAACCCAACTTTTTTTTCTTACATTATGTAAGTTCCATGCAACTGGCAATTTTGCCGCGTGATGCTAGTATTCAAAATCATCACTACATAGGAACAGGACCTTTCAAACTTGCTCATTACTCTGAAGATAATATCGTCCTCGAAGCGTTCACCTATTATTTTAAAGAGCGCGCGTTATTAGACCGTATTGAATTTTGGGGTATTCCTGATCATGTGCAAATAGATGCTGATTATGAACTACCAAATGAAGAAGAAAATGAAAGGCATGATATACAAATAGAAGAAATAGGTTGTATTTATGCTAGCTTCAACTTAAAAAAACCTGGTCCTCATCATGACATATACTTTCGAAAAGCTTGGAGAGAACTATATGACGTTGAAACGATACTTCGTAGCATAGAGGGTAGACGGACAATTGCTGCATCAAGCTTTTTCCCTGAAAGAAGCCGCAAAGCTACTAAAAGGTCCTACTCTTTAGAAAAAGCGAAAGAGTATTTAAAAAAGAGCACCTATAATGGCGAAACGATACATATTTACTTCTTCGCATTTAAAGATAGTGCAAATGACGCACATTTCCTAAAGGAACGTTGCGAACAATTAGGAGTACACGTAGAACTTCATCCATTTCTCGTTTCAGATTATATGGATCATTCTATTGATAAACACGCCGATATTATTTTCATGGGAGAAGTGTTTGCTAGCGATCATGAACTTGCATTCTTAAATGTATTTAAAAATAAAAGTTGCTTCGTAAACCGGTTCATGGACCCGCACTATGCAAAACAAGTTAACTGTTTACTTGATACCTTTTTATTAGAAGAAAATAAAGAAAAACGCTATGAGCTCATGTATGAGATCGAAGAATTTGTACAAGCAGAACACATCATTTTATTTAACTATCACGTTTTAAAAAGAAAAACATATCCCTCTTCCTTAAAAAATGTAACAATTGATTCATTCGGCTGGGCAAATTTTGCGAAGTTATGGATACAGCCATCCACGTATTAAAATGTGAGTTTTTATAAAGTGAAACTTTAATCAGTGGGGTTTTGTTCATCCCCACTGATTATTAGTTGAACCAATCGGGCTTTTACGGGCAGTTGATCCCCCACCTAACTTCTTTGCTTCCGCTGAATTTTGAGGTGGGGGTCTTACTGCCCGTTAATGCGGGGTAAAAGGAGATGAACCATGAAACACACCCTAGAAAAAAGACTTTCCTATCTATACACAGGTGAGTTATTTTCAATCATTACTTTTATTTTCACAAGTTACTTACTTAATCATGCTTATCCTACGTTACATTTATATTCCCTATATTCTTTTTGGGTCTCATTTCTTCTTTTAGAGTTTATCTTATTACAAGGAACAATTTACTGGTACGTAAAGTGGAAACGACTAAAAAAAGAGAAAACATCTATTACACCTATTAGGATGCTTCAATATTTAAAAATACTTAAAAAGATAAATATAGCATTGATGATCACGGGATTAATTACGTTTACTATCGATTTTGTAATTTGGTATTCCCACTTACCTTTAGGCGGGCTATCATTCACTCTATTTATTTATATTTTTGCATTACTTGAGTACATTAACTATTATCATACTCAACTTTCATACGATAACATCTCTGATATTAAGCATTTAATCAAATCAAAAAAACTAAAACAGTCCTGTATAAATAAAGATTTTCAACGTATTTCATGAAAGAGAAGGTACTACATCCTTAGTAGTACCTTCTTCGCATACAGGTGCAAACTACTATTTAATTACTCCATCTAAATGATCTCTCAAGTTCAATAAATACTGCTCAATATTCGGATGCTTCACCACATCATAACAAGCAAAACTCTTTAACGGACTCATGCCAAGAAACTTTTGCACGCGGTGTAAATGGCTAAGCGCTGATTCTAAACTTTCCCCTTCAAAGAACTTCGTCTTATCTCCAAATGCCTTTTCAGGTGCATTCCAAGTTGTAGAAAACATATACTGCTTCTCTTTTAATAAACCACCTGTTCCATATTCATCAACACCTTTAAAGAACAAACCGTATTCATATACTTCATCCATATATGTTTTAAATAGTCCAGGTACACTAAACCAATAAATCGGTGTTTGATAAATCACAACATCAGCCCATAAAAATTTATCTTGTTCTTCTTTAATATTGTAACCATCTTGAATGGTTGTTGTTTTCACATGATGCTTCTCGCTTAATACAGTTATCATATAATCAACTAACGTTTTATTTAATCTGCCTTCCTTTGTACCGTATTTTTCATGTCCATTTATAATAAATATATTTTTCATCGCTTTTCTCTCCCTTATTTTACTCCTCAGCTATTAACCCCAGTTGCTGTTTCAGCGTAAGATTATCTTCTAAATGCCAGTCTTCTGTGATTTTTCCATCTTTCACATGTAAAATATCAATTGCAAAAAAATTGATTTTCTTATCCTTATGCGTTCCTGTAAAAGAAAGACGAGCTGTTACTTTATCACCGACGACTAATAAATCTTCAATCTCGCAATGTATATTAGGAACGACTTTACGAAAATTTTGCGCTGCAAAATTTAATCCTTCAGTTCCTTGCGGTCGCCCTTTCGGCAATGTATTATCGGAAAAATTTTTAGAAACAGTTTGCAGAATAAGTTCCTCCTTACCTGTATCCCAAAATGCATAAAAACGCTGCGCTGCATGAACCATTTCGGTCGCTTCCTTTTTACTTAGTGAGGGATCGATTGTCATTGCTTTTGGCTTCGGCATTTCTTTTAATAACTGGACTTCCGTTTTTTCTTCCACACCGCATGCTACAAGTACAATACAAACAACAAATAAACTAAGGAATCCAAACAACTTTTTTATCCCTATGAAAATCACCTCCTCCTTCATACAAACCCTTTATATTTCATATTACTATTGTATATGCACTAACTTCCTTTATGGAAGTAGTGATATTTTTTTCATATAGTTACCAAAAGTATAGTTTTGTGATACTATAAAGCAAATTCATCAAAAAAATTTTATGGAGGCTAGTTCCATGAACAATATAGATCCAGTTGAACTAACGAAAGGTTTACCAGGCATACCTTGTCCTATCGCTAAAACCCTTGATGTAATTCGTACAAAATGGACATTTTTAATCATTCGCGACCTTCTTATCGAAGGAACATTACGCTTTAGTGATTTACAAAAATCAATGGACGGGATTAGTCCGAAAACATTATCACTTCGCCTAAAAGAATTAGAAGCACAAGGGATTATAACGAGAAAAGTATATCCAGAAGTTCCGCCTCGTGTAGAGTACACATTAACGGATAAAGGAAAGCAATTAGAGGGGATTTTCATTGAATTAAAACGGTTTGGATTAAGCTTATAAAACAAAACCCCCTTACCGTCGTAAGGGGATTTATTACTTCGCAAAACTTTCAGCTAGCTGTTTCTCTCTCCACATAAATGTAATGCCGAGACCAACTATTAAAACAACTCCTGAAAATGCATATGGATAATGAATATTCATATCAAATAATATTCCGCCCATCGCTGGTCCTGCTATATTTCCTAAACTCGTATAAGTCGAGTTCATACCAGCAACGAATCCTTGCTCTTTTCCAGCTGCTTTTGATAAAAACGTCGTTAAAGCTGGACGAAGCAAATCAAATGCAAGGAAAATGAAACAAGTAACGAGAAGTACAATCCAATAATTAAAGACTACAGTTGAAACGAAAGCTAATACTGCACCTACAATTAAACATATTTGAATTAATACTTTTTCCCCGAACATATCAACCAATTTACCAAACATAAATACTTGCACAACTACCCCAAAGATGGAGCTAATCGTAATAATTGCCGCAATATCTTTCGGTGTAAATCCAAATTTATGATCAGAAAATAGACTAAACACAGTTTCATACGCTGATAATCCGAATGCGAGTACAAATACGATAATAAATGCAATTGCATACATTGGATGTAATGATTTCTTTAAATCACCAATAAAACTTGATTCTTTCGTGTTAGCAGAAATCTCTGCAAGTTCTTCTTTCGTTAACGGTTCTTTTAAAATAAAGATCGAAATTACACATGCTATAAAGGCAATTGCTGCTGCAACGAAAAACGGCACACGTATACCATACTCTGCAATAAACCCGCCAATTCCAGGCCCTATAATGAATCCAGTACTAATCGCTGCTGATAAATACCCCATCGCCTTTGGACGTTCCTGCATAGAGGTAATATCCGCAACATATGCCGTAACACCAGGCATAATAAACGCGGCACTAATTCCGCCTAACACCCGTGCTGCATAAAGCATCCACACATCTTTTCCTAATCCAAAAAGAAGTTCTGAAACACCAAAAATAAATAATCCAATGATGATCATTTTCTTCCTACCGTAAAGGTCAACCCACCGGCCTGTAATAGGTGACGTAATGAGCTGAGCCATTGCAAATACTGCAACGAGATAACCCATCGTCTTCCCTGTTAAACCCATATCATTCATAAAGGACGGCATAACCGGAATGATTAATCCAATCCCTAAAAAAGCGATAAATATATTACTCAAAAGAATGACCAATACCATCTTTTGTTCTTTTATTGGTTTCTTCACTTTTTAACACCTCTTCCCGTAAGTTCCTCAAAAAAATAATGCCCAAGAAGCTTTTTCTTTATCCTGCTATTTGTGGGCTAATCATGAGTAAAGATGCCTCCACTCATTAGAATTTCACTCTATCCTTCCACACATACATAAGTATTAGATGAATGACTATCATTCAGTTTTCCTCAAAAATGAACCTACCTTTTCAGACAGGTTCACCTTACTACTTGTTGATATGTAATGCATGTGTTAAAAAATCTAGTACTTCTGCCTTTTGTAGCTCGACTTGCTCATCATCTTTATGATCATATAAATAAACTTGTTCCGCTGCTGATTCAACAAGAGCGATAAATAACTTCGCTGTTCGCTCTGCATGAACCGAATCACGAATTTCACCAGCTTCTTTCGCCTCATTTAAAAACTCGCTTAGCCACATATAAAGAGGCTCATACACAGCTTCCCATTCTTTTATATGTTCTGTAGATGCAAGACCCGCATACATTAAAGCTTGTATTTCACGATATTCCGCTATAAAGTGAAACACCGCATCTATTACTTGCGTCACTTTACTTGAGAAAGGCGCATCATTTTGCACTTTTTCTTTCACTGCAAGTATCATCTTTTCAACCATTACTTCTGCTATTGCAGGCATAACAGATAACTTAGAAGGAAAATATAAATAGAAAGTTCCTTGTGCAATGCCAGCCAATTTCACGATATCAGAAATCTTCGTTTTTTCAACGCCCTTTTCCTGAAACACTTCAATAGCTGCATAGACAATTTTTTCTTTTTTATTCATCATCTAAACCCTTTCACACACATATTGAATGACTGTCACTCATTTTATAAGATAATCGATTGTACTGTCAATGATAGTGAACTCTAAGAGGAAATCATTTTTTAATAATAAAAATCTCCTAATAAACCATTAGGAGATAAAATACAATATATCTTTAAGAAAGAGCCTTTAATCCTGTCACTCCACATACAATAAGAGCCACACTAATGATACGTGCCTTACTTTTCGACTCACCAAACAGGAACATGTTTAATAAAACGGCACCTGCTGTTCCAATACCAATCCAAACCGCATACGCGACACTTACTTGTAAAAATAAGAAAGATGTATACAAGAATGCAAAGGATGTAGCAAATCCACCTATATAAATCGCACCATTTGCTAATGTCTTATCTTTACTATACATTTTAAGACCGATCACACCGACTATTTCACTAATTGCAGCACAAAATACGAAAAACCAACCCATCTTTAAGCAGCTCCTTCCACAGTTTCTTCTTTATTATCAGCTAGCTTTAAACCGATAACGCCGGCTACAACCATCACGATAAAGAATAATTTCCCTACACTGAAACTTCCACCGAAAAGGAATACATCCATTAAGAAAGTACCTACCGTACCGGCTCCGGCAAAAATGGCATATACAGTGCCTGTCGCAAGATGTTCACATGCTTTAGAAAGGAAGTGAAAATCAACAGCGATAACTCCTAAAATAATAATCCAATGCCACCAAGTATCGGCTGTATTAAAACCAAACACCCAAAAAATTTCAAAGATACATGTTAATATGACATATAACCAAGCTCTATTTTTCATACCTCTCACCTCTTATGACTGACTATCAGTCATTTTTGTTTTAAAAAAATATACTCTTTCATCACTACTATATATAAAACAACTATCATCCTCATTTACCATTATATTTGTTCCATTTCCAAGCTAACTACATCCTTTTATAGAAAATGACTGAATGTCATTCATAAACATTGTACATGAATATTTTAAAAACTGTCAATGTCGAAAAGTTATTTAAAATTTATTTCCTCCAATTTGTATATTTCCTAATAATCTGCCAATACTGCTAGTAACATAATATTTTCTCCACTCCCCCTTGGAGAGATCCCTTTAATAGAGCAGTTAGCTTTTGCTAGCTGCTCTTTTTTATTTGCCGGCACACTATGAGATCAAATCCAGTTTTATCATAAATAATTAAGAGTCGGATTATGTTTTCTATTAACTTTCCAAAGAGGCCTTATATGCAATAATTTTATTCTCAAGCATCTTTTCTGTAATGACTAAGTTTTCTCTTTGCATCTGAATAGATTTTCTATGATCTTCTAGGAGCTGTAAACGAGCTTCGGTTGTATGCTCCCCTTCTAAATATAACCTAGCGTATTCTCTTATTTTCGCTATTGGCATTTGCGTTTGTTTTAATTTCATGACAAACTGCAACCACTTTATATGTGACTCTTCATAAAGTCGATTCCCATTTGTATCACGATTTGCAATTAATATATTTTCCTTTTCATAATAACGCAGTGTATGTGTGCTCACTCCTATTAATTTAGCCACCTCACTAATTGTGTACATACTTTAACTCCCTCCACGTGCTTACCCTCATACATTTTATAGCCTTATCAAATTGATAAAAAACATTTGACTTAGAGTATACTCTAACAAATAAAATCTAACCATAATACATTTATTTGAACTTAGGAGGATTTTATATGAAATACACAGTTATTACTGGTGCTAGTTCTGGAATTGGCTATGAATCGGCTTTAGCCTTTGCATCTCGCGGAAAGAACTTAATACTTGTAGCTCGAAGACAAGAAGAATTAGACGGATTAAAATTAAAAATTAACGAAATGAATCCAGAATTGGATGTTGTTATTCGAAGAACAGATTTATCTATTACGGAAAATGTTTATAAACTTTATGAAAGCCTACAAGGCTTTCAAATTGAAACGTGGATTAACAACGCAGGGTTTGGTAATTTCGCCTCAATTGCTGAACAAAATTTAAATAAAATAGAAACGATGTTACATGTAAATATAGAAGCACTAACAATACTCTCTTCTCTCTTCGTTCGAGATTATTCCACGGTTGATGGCACACAACTTATTAACGTTTCATCAGGCGGTGGATACACAATTGTTGCTGATGCTGTTACGTATTGCGCTACGAAATTCTATGTAAGTGCATTTACAGAAGGTTTATCACACGAACTGAAAGAACAAGGCGCGAAACTGCAAGCAAAAGTTTTAGCTCCTGCTGCAACTGAAACAGAATTTGCAAAACGTTCATTTGATATTGATGAGTTCCAATACGATAATGTTGTACCGAAATTCCACACTGCAAAACAAATGGCACAATTTATGCTTGATCTTTACGACAGTGATAAAGTTGTAGGGATTGTCGATGGTTATACTTATAACTATGAGCTTAAAAATCCCATTTTTAATTTTGCAGTGAGAAAAACGAATTCAAGTTCTTAATTTCCCACTAAAATATAGAGTCCCACTATTACGTAAATAATAGTGGGACTTTTTTCTCTCTGAAAATTTCACCCAACATACCGAATCATCGCCACCTCATCACAATAATCAACCTTTGGACAATGTCTACAATCAATCCATACTTTCTCTGGTAACGCCTCTCTATTCACAAAATCAAACCCGCACTTTTGAAAAAATTCCGTTTCATATGTTAAAGAAATGACTCTATTCACTTTTATTTTCGCTGCCTCATTTATTACATGGTTCACTAACATGCGACCGATTCCTTTCCCTGCATATGTATGCGAGACGACTAACGACCGGACTTCTGCAAGGTCCTCCCCTAACACATGTAAACCAGCAACTCCAACGATTTCTTCCCCTTCTTTCATAACATATAAACATTGTAAATATTGATAGAGAGATAAAAGAGAACGTGGTAAAACTACTCCTTCTTTTGCATAAGCTTCAATAAGACTATAAATTTCTTTCACATCACTCGTAACCGCATTAAAGATTTTCATATTATATCCCCTTGTCCCCGATATTAATATTTACAACCTAAATTGAATTTTAATACATAATTTTATATAATAATACCTCTCTCCTTTCCCCTCGTCAATCACTTTATACAAACAAAAAACCAAGCAATCTAATCGATGCTCGGTTCCCCATTTCGTATAGGTAATACTGTCGAATATTTAATTTCACGAAGTGCTAAACTCGTCTGTATCCTTGTAATACCCAGCTTATTCAACTTTCTAATAAACTGCTCCAGCTCTTTACGATCGCGATTTGCAACCTTTAATAAATAATCATACTCCCCTGTTAAACAGTGACATTCTAACACTTCCGGCATCGATTCTAATTCTTTTTCCAACACGTCAAGTTTATCCGATTGATGAATATTCGTACTCATAAAAATGAAGCATAACAAATCAAAACCAAGCTTTTCTTGATTTAAAATGGCTACTTGCTTATCAATGAACCCTTCTCCATCTAATCTTTTTATTCTTGCATGCATCGCAGCTGGTGATAAATTAACGCGTCGCGCAAGCTCAGCATTACTTACTTGTGATTCTTTCTGCAATATATCTAAAATTTTTACATCTAAATCATCCAACACTTTAATAACAGACGACTCCATTACAATTCCCCCTTTTTTCTTACCGATGATTATTCGAAAAAACACGCCTTAAATTACATAAAACTGAATATTTTTCTGTAAATAGTATTAATAACAAAACATTTTATCTACTTTTATCCATTATACAAAATAATATATTGCACAATAAAGAAAAATGCTAAAATTATTTACAATTCGTATCGATTACAACAAAGGGGATTTTAGTATGCCTTATTTTTATGTCTTTTTACTATTACTAACGAGCTTATTATGGGGAGGAAATTTCGTCGTTGGAAAATCGCTCGTTGATCACGCGTCTCCGATGACACTTACAAGTTTAAGATGGATGATTGCGATCGTTTGTTTATTACCGATCGTATGGTTTAAAGAAAAGAAAATCATTCCACCTCGTGCCGCAATACTTCCGTTAATACTAATGGGGATCTCAGGGGTCGCTCTTTTTAACATCTTTCAATTTTTAGCACTAGAAAAAACATCCGCAACGAATGTAGGGCTTATTTCTACATTAAATGCGATTTCAATTGCATTATTTTCTGTTTTATTTCTAAAAGAAAAAGTAAATACACTTCAAATCCTATCCATGGTTCTTTCATTCTTTGGGGTTATTCTTGTCCTATTAAAAGGTAACTTTGCACTTTTATTTTCACTACATTTTAATAGCGGCGATTTATGGATGATTGCGGCTGTTTGTATTTGGGGAATGTATTCTGTTTGTAGTAAATGGGCAACAAAAACAACGACACCACTCATGGCAACATTATACTCAGGAATTTTCGGCGTTATTCTATTACTGCCCTTTAACATAGGGAGCTTCACTGTTACAAACATAAATACTTCTTTCCTAACATCACTTTTATATACTGGGCTTATTTCCACAGTTCTTTGTATGGTGTTTTGGAATATTGGCGTACAAAAATTAGGTGCAACTACATCTGGTATTTTTCTAAACTTCAATCCGATTTTTACAGCTATTTTAGCATTCCTTTTCCTCGGAGAAGAACTAACGTGGATACAAATTTTCGGGACAATGATCGTTGTGACAGGATGTTATTTATTTTCTCATTTCAAAACGGTTACTGTTCAGCCAACTGGAGCTTTAATACGAAAGCATTCTTAATGAAAAAACATCGTCATCCAAGTGGCGATGTTTTTATTTACTCTTCATTTCTCTTATATACTGCTTTTCCTCTTCTGGTGTTAAACGTTCCGTCGCCTTGCCAGTATCTCCACCTTGAAGGCTCCATAAAAAGTTATGCTCCTCAACAGTTTGAGAAAAATCTCCTTTTCCCCATCTATTTACAATAGAAAATAACTTCATTTTATATTGAAAACCTGTACTATTTTCAATATCTCTTTTCACATTAGAAATTTCCTTATTCGTCATTTCTACAAATCCCCATTTTTCAGAGGATTTTACCTTTTGATGCACCATTTTATGCATAGTAGAAATAATTTCACCTTCACTAATTTGTGGAGCTTCTTCTGCAACTTTCTTCTCTTTTTCATTTGCCGCTTGCTGGGTTTGAATATTTTTATTTTCTTTTTCCACATATGCAAGCAATGTCTTTCCGCCAACTATAGACGAGATAATTACTATAATTGTAATGCATATACCTACGATCCATTTAAAAAGCATTAGCTTTTCATCGCTTCCCTAACAATATGACTATCTACATACTGCTTAAACTTCACAATTTTTCCGTTCTCAAGCTGCCATACATGAACAAACTCTGCTTCAAATGATTTTCCCGTTTCTTTATAAACTCCTGAATAAACACCTTCAACAATAATTACACCTTTTTCGTTTACTTCATGATACATATTTACACTCGCTTTATAATCATCCCATTCTGATCCTAATCGGCTAAATACATTTTCCATTATTGCTTCTACACCTATATAAGTTCCCCCGTACGGGAATCCTTCTGCCTCTGTCCATTCTACTTTTTCAGAGAGGGCTTCTACTAAATGTTTTGCATTTGAAGAAGCTGACCCTTCATACGTGCTTCGAATAATTTCTAAATTTGATTTAAGCATATTAACTTCCTCCCGTTTTATTTATTTTTTACACAAGTTGTAACTATCACCATTACAACTCGTGCAAAAAAATATTTAAATTGTTTTATTCTTAATCCAATAGTTGTAATCATTATAGTTACAATAATGATTCAAGTCAACAATTTATAAATAAGTTTACTTCGCTTTCATTACTTTCTCTTTTACGAAACGGTCTACATATCCTTCTGCTTTTACAACAAATAAATACGCACCCATTGCTAATAATGCAAGATCTAATTCATATCCTGGATTCTTTCCATCTCCTAATAAACCTGCTGCTCCATTTACCTTTACGATAGCTCCAGCTAAAATAAGAGCGAATAACAATCCTACATATCTTACGCCTAAACCGATAATTAATAATATACCACCAACTAATTCAACTGTTGCTACGCCGTATGCAAGACCGCCTGGTAAGCCGATGCTTGTAAACCATCCCGCTACGTTATCGATACCTGATTGAAACTTCGCTAAACCGTGTGCAAAGAACGTTACTCCTAACACGATACGAATAATTAAATTCCCAATATATTGGTTCATTTTGAACTCTCCTTTTTGTTTTGTTATGGTAAACTTTTATTCACAAGTCAAAACAATACGGTATTTCATTTCATTCGTCAAATACTTTTTTTAAGAAAACAAAAAACATTATCCCTTTTACGGATAATGTTTTCTTACAAAATAGCGCTAATTCAAGCTTTTACTCTATCGCACAAAAAAGTTGAAACATTTTTCCAGCGCCAACATACGGCAATAAAGACAAGTCCTCTTCTACAACCATTCCAACAACATTCACTTTCTCATCCTTAGGCAAATCATGTGTGGCAACTTGCATCTCTCCTGCATATCTACCGTACAATTCATTATCAATTGTAATGCTGCCTTTCTTTCTTGCAATTGTATGCATTGGCTGTAACACGACTTTATTTTCTTCTCGTGATTCTACAGAACGAATGACATCACGGGCTGGATCTAGTCTATTTGTATGCACTTGTTCTACCATTTTTAACACTTCACTTTTCTCTATCAATGGCTCGTATCGCAGCGGAATAATCCCTCTACTCGCACTCGCTATCTCTTGTACACTTTCTATACTTCCGCTTATATCCCCGATTAACACCTTATCAACACCACAATCTTGTACAAGTTCTAAGTACGCTTCAAGTGGGCGCATATTGCGGTGCTTTTCTAACGTTGGTAAACCTTCACATAGCGGACCACGTTTTTCACCATCTCCCGGAATAAATGCCATCGTTTTTATTCCGCACTCATGTAAGTATTCGTTTTGTTTTTGTAAGAAGGACTTTGCTAGTCCTGTTTCTGGACGCGGATAAAAATTATGCCAAGCTTCTACATTCTCTACTTTTATATTTTCTATGATTAACTCTTTCCAAAATGAATCTGTAATCGTACTCGCATTTAAAGCTACTTTCATTTTATGAGATACGCGTGCGATTTCTTTCGGCGTGATGCCATAGTCCATTCGTAAACCAGTAATGCCCCATTCCACTAACTCTTCTACATTTTCGTAAGTTATCCCTAAATGGTGTAACGATTTTGGAGAAACATCGACCATTAATTCCATTTCATATTTGAGCGCTTGTTTCCCAAGTATTTGAATTAGCTCTTTATACGTACCAGGATCATCTTCAGGAATGTGAAGTGATGTAAAAATAGATGAAAACCCATTTTCCTTCGCTACTTTTAACCACTCTTCTTGCTTCTTTACTCGTTCTTTTGAAAGATAAATTGAAACTCCTATCATATGAATCTCCCTTTCTATGAATAGAAAAAGAGAAAGGAATCCCTTTCTCTATATGTTTTCTGCCATTTCTTCTTTAAAGCCAAAGAAGTACGTAAAAATGAATCCGAAAGTATATGCCACTACTAATCCAAGGAAATATAATAAATATTTATTATCAGCAATTAACGGAATTAATGATAATCCTGATACACCGATTCCGAGTGCGGCTGTTTTCATAACTGCTTGGAATGCACCGCCAACTGCTGCACCTAAACAAGCTGTAAGAAACGGTTTCCCAAGTGGTAATGTAACCCCGTATAATAACGGTTCGCCAATTCCTAAAAATCCAACTGGTAATGCACCTTTAATTACGTTACGAAGTCGTTTGTTTTTTGTTTTTACATAGATGGCAATCGCTGCTCCTACTTGCCCAGCGCCAGCCATTGCTAGTACTGGTAATAAAGGCGTTACGTGCGTTTGATTAATAAACTCCATATGAATTGGTGTTAAACCGTGATGCAATCCGACCATAACGAGAGGTAAAAATGTTCCCGCAAGCACTGCTCCAGCAAATGCGCCGCCAATACTTAAAATACCATTAATTCCGCTTGTAATTCCTTCAGATAAGAAACCTGCTACCGGCTGAATGGCTAACATCGTTACAATACTTACGACTAACACAGTAATGAGCGGTGTCACGATAATATCAACTGCATTTGGCACTGCTTTTCGAACTTGTCTTTCTACTACAACCATAAGCCATGCTGCAAAAATAACTGCAAACAATCCGCCCCGTCCGGGTACGAGCGCTTCACCAAATAATTTTACATTTGCCATCGCCGGGTTAAAAATTAAAATACCCGCAATCGCCCCAAGAACTGGTGTCCCGCCAAATTCTTTCGCTGTATTCCAGCCGACTAAAATTCCTAAGAATGTAAAGATACCGCCACCAATGAGTAGTAGCATTTGTAGCCACGTTGCATTCGGATCAGCACCTGCGTTTTTGGCAAAGTTAGCGACCCCGTTTATAATTCCTGAGGCAACAAGACCTGGAATTAACGGAATGAAAATACTTCCTATTTTTCTTAAAAAGTTTTTCACTGGTGTATTATTTTTCTTCTTAATCTCTGACTTCATTTCTTGCCCAAGGTCTTCAAGGTGATGATCTGCCACCTCACCGATTCGCAGTCCCGTTAAACCTTCCATTTCAGCTGCGACTTTATTTACCGTCCCTGGGCCAACAACAACTTGAAGCGTCTCATCTTCAATAACGCCCATAACCCCTTCAACCTTTTTCAAAAGGTCCATATTCACTTTACTTTCATCATGAAGCGTTAATCGCAGCCTCGTCATACAATGAGCAATGCCGCGAATATTTTTTACTCCCCCAAGTTGCTCCGAAATTTCTTTGGCCATTCTCTCTTCTTTCTTCATAATAGAATCCCCCTCCCTATTACTTATAACGCCTTCTTCACAAACCCTTTCGCTTCTTTTAGTTTCTCCAGTGCTTCCCCATACTCACACTGCAACAACACCATAACAATCGCAGCTTTCACATTACGTTCTGCTTTTTCATAACACTCTGCTGCTATTTCATAGCTCACACCTGTTGCTTCCACAATAATGCGTTTTGATCGTTCTACTAACTTTTCATTTGTAGATTGAACATCTACCATTAAGTTTTTATATACTTTCCCCACACCAATCATAGAAGCTGTTGAAATCATATTAAGTACTAATTTTTGCGCTGTACCAGCTTTCAAACGCGTTGAGCCTGTTAAAATTTCTGCGCCTGTTTCTACTTCCACATTTAGTTTTGCATATTTACTTATTTCAGCATTTTTATTACAAGAAATACTCGCCGTGCTCGCTCCCACGCTAGCCGCGTACTTCAAACCGCCAATTACATAAGGAGTTCGACCACTTGCCGCAATTCCAATCAATGTATCTTTCTCGTTTAATCCAATACTTTTTAAATCTTCTTCTGCTAACTCTTCGCGGTCTTCTGCACCTTCCACCGCCTTAGTAAACGCTTTCAATCCACCTGCTATAAATCCTTGTACCATTTTATCATCTGTGCCAAATGTCGGCGGACATTCCACCGCATCCAAAATACCTAAACGGCCACTCGTACCAGCCCCAATGTAAATTAATCGTCCCTCATCTTCAAAGGATTTAATGACAATCTGTACAACCTTTTCAATTTCTTCTATTTCATTTTCAACTGCTAACGCAACAGTTCGATCTTCTTCATTCATACTTTGTAACACTTCTTTTATACTCATCTCATCTAAATTCATCGTCTTCTCATTACGATGTTCTGTCGATAAATTTTCTAACATATTATCACCTGCTTTGAAATTTAATTTCATACTTTCATTATATCTCCAAGAAATTTAAAATCAATATTACTTTATTATTTTATGAAATTTTATTTCTTTTCATGACGAATTTATCCCACTTTAACTGGCAGTAAGACCCCCACCTCAAATTCAGCGAAAGCAAAGAAGATAGGTGGGGGATCAACTGCCTGTAAAATTCCGATTGGTGAGGGCTGATAATAAGTGGGGGATGCCCCCCACTTATTAAAGTTTCACTTTATGTCAGTACGCAAAAAAAGATGGGTTTCCCCATCTTCTCATTTTAACTTCCGTAACCGTAGAGCTTCTTCCCTTGTCTCCATAAATTGATCCAGCACTTTATTACCAATACGATTAAAAGTAATCACATATAAAGCATCTATCATATTCAGTTGAGTCATTCTCGAAGCAATACTTGCAATGCGATGATCTTGTTCTACATCTGGCATACAAAGACGAATATCCGCCTCTTTATATAACGGTGATGATTGATCAAGCTTCGTAATTGCAATAACTGTTGCTCCTTGTCTCTTCGCATATTGCGCCATTTCAAGTACATCTTTCGTACGACCAGATGTTGAAATCGCAACAAATATATCGCCCTCTTTTAAATTCGTCACAAGCGGCAACATCATATGAAAATCAGATAGCATCATCGCTGTAAATCCGAGCCTTGTAAATTTATAAGCCCCGTCCATCGCTGGAGTAGCTGATCCGCCTACTCCGTAAAATATAATTTTATCCGCATTTACAATCAGGTCTGCTGCTTTTTCAAGTTCTTTTTTATCTATCGCCGTAACACTCGCCTCAATTGCAGCTTTATTCACATATGTAACTTTATTAAACAAATCGTACGGGCCATCTTCCGTATTCATCACTGAAAAATCGTTAATATTATAATCAGCAATCGTTAATTCACGAACGAGCGCGATTTTAAATGCTTTAAAGCTTCCAATTCCAATCGATTTACAAAAGCGAACAACACTCGCCTCACTTGCGCCTGCATTCGTTGACACTTCTTTCGTCGTTAAGTTCGGAACAATCTCTGCATTCCCCATTATGTACATGGCAACCTTCTTTTCAGCTGGTGAAAATTGATCCATATTACTTTCAATTTTAAATAGTAACGTTGAAGCTTTCACTATTTAACCTCCACTTCTTACGGTTGCGTATATTCTCCACTATCATTTACACCATATAGATAAAAACCATCATTACCAGGTGGATGGTGAACAATTACAGTTCGATCCCCTTTTTTATATGACGTTATTTCACCTTCAGATCGCTGCTTTTCCCATCCATGTATCCAAATCGCAAAGTCAGGTACAAAAGCAGTGTATTGATAGTCTTTCGGGTTTTCGTCTTCTACATAGGAAGAAAAAATAGAAACTGGAAAATCTTTCACTTTTGACTCTTTCCATGCAACAAATGGTATACATAATGCAATAAGTATGATTACACCTATAAGCTTCCCCTTCGTAATCCTCACACATTTTCTCTCCTCAACTTATCATATACGTAGATTTTACCATAATTACAACCTATTCACGCTATATGACTATTGCTTTTCCAATAAAGTGAAACTTTAATCAGTGGGGGGTTTTGTTCATCCCCACTGATTATTAGTTGAACCAATCGGACTTTTACGGGCAGTTGATCCCCCACCTACCTTCTTTGCTTTCGCTGAATTTGAGGTGGGGGGCTTACTGCCAGTTAAAGCGGGATAAAAAAAGAGCTTACCTACATTAGATAAGCCCTTCCTCACTATACAAAATACTTCTTCAAAAGCGGTGGTGTAATAATCGTCGTTAATATAACAACAATAACAATCGCTGTGAAATTTTCTTTCGCCAATAAATTCGCTGTAAGTCCATTCGCTGCGATGATAAGCGCCACTTCTCCGCGTGAAACCATCCCCGCACCAATACTAATAGAAGATTGAAGGTTGAACCCTGTCAGTCTTGCTCCTAAACCTGATCCGATTAACTTTGTAAAAATTGCAATAAGCGTCATGATGATAATGAACCAAAGCTGGCTTCCGATACCTTGAAATGTAATTTCCATTCCGATACTTACGAAGAACACCGGTACAAATATTGCATAAGCAATCGGTTCAATTTTATGTTCTACTTCGTGCTTATACTCTGTTTGCGAAATGGCAATTCCGGCTGCAAATGCCCCAATAATACCTGCGATCCCCATCATTTCACTGTAATACGAAAATGAGAAACAAATAATAAGAGCTGCACTAATTAACGCTTCTGTTACGCGAAGTGGTACGAGCATTTTCATAATCCATGGAACAACTTTCCAAGAGATGAAAACGATACTTACAAAAAAGATAATTTTCTTTGCAATGACAAGCGTTACATTTACATCTTGTGTACCTAAAAAACTCATCACAAATGCTAATAAAATAACAACAATTACATCATCAAATACAGCTGCCCCTAAAATCGTTGTACTTTCTCTCGTATTCATTTTCCCTAAATCTCTTAGTGTTTGAACAGAAATACTAACCGAAGTGGCACAAAGTAATAACCCTAAAAAGATCGCATGCGACTGTAACATTCCAAACGCAAGTCCTGCTAAATACCCACCAAGGAATGGGAAAATAATTCCTCCCATCGCTACTGCGAATGCAGATTTCAAATTTCGATTTAACTCTTCTAAATCTGTTTCAAGCCCTGCCATAAACATAAGTAGTAAAACACCTATCTCACTCAGTTCATCAATGAGTTCAGAACTATTAATAATACCAAGTACAGCCGGACCGATAATAATACCGACAATTAATTTACCAAGTACAGAGGGCTGGCCAAGTCTTACGCTAATATCACCAGCTAATTTTGTACAAAGTAAAATGACGACAAGTTCAAAATAAAATAACATAACATCTTCTCCTACTTTATAAAGTGAAACTTTTATGAGTGGTTTTGTCACTCTGTTAATCCTTGTCCATTCCTGCCAGTAGTTTCCCCTATTCATTCGCATTTTATTTGTCATATTTTTATTTGACAAAATATTCTGAATTATAATAAGATTAATCCAGCAATTTTAAAAAACTACCTACCATAACTGTACCTCCATTTACTTACATACTCTTTTCTAGTGGGCTCATACTATATTCGCAGTTATGGAAATGAAAAAACGGGGGGAGAGTCCAAAGTGAAGTCATTATTACGAAAAAAACCGCTTAGTACTGAATCACCACGGCAGTTAGAGAGAACATTAACTGCACTTGATTTAACATTTTTAGGAATTGGCGCCGTAATTGGGACAGGGATCTTTGTATTAACAGGTATTGTCGCAGCGAAACATTCTGGTCCTGGTATTATGCTATCATTCCTTATTGCTGCATTTACTTGTGCTTGTGTAGCCTTTTGTTATGCCGAATTTGCTTCTTCTATTCCTGTCTCAGGAAGTGTGTACACTTACGCATACATGACAGTCGGAGAAGTCGTCGCCTTCATCGTCGGCTGGTGTTTAATGCTCGAATATTTACTTGCAGTCGCGGCTGTAGCTGTCGGTTGGTCTGGTTATTTACAATCTTTACTACAAGGGTTTAACATCCATCTGCCCGCCATAATCGCCTCGGCCCCTGGCGTAGGAAAAGGCGGCATTATCGATTTACCAGCTGTTTGTATTTTACTACTCATTACGGGCCTTTTAAGTTTCGGTATACGCGAAAGCGCACGCATTAATAATGTTATGGTTCTTATCAAGTTAGCTGTTATTATCGCCTTTATCGTAGCAGGCGCAAAATATGTAAAACCTGAAAATTGGACGCCGTTCATTCCATTCGGATACGACGGTATCATTACTGGAGCTGCCACTGTATTCTTCGCCTTCTTAGGCTTTGATGCAATCGCCACCGCTGCAGAAGAAACGAAAAAACCACAGCGCGATTTACCAATTGGCATTATCGGTTCCCTTCTTATTTGTACTGTTTTATACATGATTGTATCTTTCGTTTTAACAGGTATGGTTCCATATACACAATTAGATGTTTCTGATCCAGTTGCGTTTGCCTTACATTTCGTTGGCGAAGATACAATTGCAGGACTTCTCGCTGTTGGCGCGATGACTGGAATGACAACCGTCCTCCTAGTCGTTATGTATGGACAAGTTCGCGTTTCTTATGCGATGAGCCGCGACGGACTACTTCCAAAAGCGCTAGCACGTGTAAATAAAAAAGTAAAAGTCCCTTTATTAAACACATGGATCACTGGTGGTGTTGCCGCTTTATTAGCAGGACTTCTAGACCTACATCTACTTGCTAATTTAGTGAACATCGGTACGCTAACAGCCTTTACATTCGTTTGCTGCGCGGTACTCATTTTACGAAAAACACATCCTGATTTAAAACGTGGATTCCGCGCACCTTTCGTACCTGTATTACCAGTTGTCGCAATTCTTTGCTGTTTATATTTGATGATTAATTTGTCTAAAACGACATGGATTAGCTTTATAGCTTGGCTTATAGTTGGCTTATGTTTCTATTTCTTCTACTCTAGAAAACATAGTCATTTAGCTACTGAAAAAACAAATGATGAAGAGAAAAAAGCATAACAAAATAGCTCGCCGATAAAACGGTGAGCTATCTTTCCGTATTATTATATTTTTTCGTTAACGATTGTAAAATGAAAAATATGCCGATGCAAGCTGTAAACGATGCCCAATTTCCTATCGGTGTAGAATATTTTAAAACGCCAATACCTACAAGCACTATGAAAAGAATCACCTGATATATGAGCTTCCACTTTTGCATATATTCCCTCCTTTACTTCGTTCCCTTCTTTTTCTTCTTCCATGCATTTAGACTATCAAAGAAGAAATTAATAAATAACGTGCCTAAACCCGCTAATAAAAACGTCATTAAAAATAGAACCCATATACTTTTCTCTTTTAAGAAATAATATCCTACAAGGAGCACAACCGCGATCCATACATATTCAAGAATTCTTTTTAGCTTTTTCTCTTCCAAATTATTCGCTCCCTCATTCTATGCTATTTTTAGTATAACAAAAAAGAAGCCTATCATGATAAGCTTCTTTTTCTTCTCTCTTATTTGTTTATGCTTTTTTCAACGAGTGAAATCGCATATTCCAACGTACGATTCATCGTTTCTACTTGTGCATCTTTTACTTTCGCATCTTTTAACACAGATTCTGCCACTGTAATTTTTTGGCTCAATGATTTCACTGAACCGTCCGTTACATTTGCAGCTTGCGCTTTTTTCACTACTGCTTTTGCAGTTTCAATATTGATTTGTAATTTTTCTTTCGGTGTTTTCGGTTGTTCTTCTGCTACTTTAGATTGTACAAATGTTACATTAGCTGTTTTTAATTCGTTATACGCTTGAACGATTTGCTCTCCAGTACTTCCTACATTTTCAAATGCTTGCTTTGCAGTGTTATAGCTTTTCTCTAGTGCTTGAAATGCTTCCTTTGAATATTGACCTGGTTTGTCACCAAACTCATACGTACCAGCTAACACTTCTTTTACTTTTCCAAGCTCTTCATATAGCACGTTTACTTGCTCTAACTTTGTACGGTTAGAAAACTCATTGTACGCTGCTAATACTTCTGAAGAACTTAATGCTTTACTATATAATTTCGCAAGCGCAATTTGTCCGTTTAACGGAATACCGCCATTGCCATTACTATCAGGGTCAGCTCCAAATGCAAACGGTACGTTCGGGTGAGACACTTTCCCTTTAGCTGGTTGGCTATTTACTTTTTTACCATCGACATAAATAGCTACTTCACTTCCGTTATACGTTCCTGTTAAGTGATACGTTTTGTTTGCTTCTAATTGAACGCCAACACGTTTATAGCTGCCGCCAATGTGAGCCCATAATTCAACATTTCCACTTCCTGTAGATTCAAAACCAATTCCGCCACTCTCTGTATTTTGTAAAATACCTTGTCCGCGAATTTCATTCATTGAAAATACAGTTTCTAACGTGAACGTATTTGCTACTTTCTCTTTTTGTGCTGCTGAAAATGGAAGGTATCCAAATGTATTAGCTTGTCCATTCAATTTCATTACATTTGTTTTTAAAGCTTTATCATATGCAATAGATACATTTCCTTTCACATCACCTTTTACTCCAAACGGTGAGTTATCTTTAAATGTACCGTCTAAGAAATTCACATCAAAAACGTCCGCCTTTGGTACTTTCACATTCGGATCAATATTATCTTTCTTCGTAGTAACTTCTGCTGTTAACGATTGTGTGCTTTCATTACCAAATGAATCAATTGCAACAACTTCAAGCGTATATGTTTTTCCGCCATCTAATCCTGCTAATGTAAATGTAAGGTCTTTCGGCACTGGGTCACGATAAAACTCTGAGAATGCTAACAACTTATTCTTAATTTCTCCTGTTTGCTTATCTCTAGCTTGTACACGATAAGAATGAACAAGAAGGTTATCCAACGCTTGGTGGAATGTTACCGTTGCCGCATTTTCTGTTACATTTGATACCATAAGCTTTGCATCCTTTGCAAAGTAAGGCTTTTCTTTATCACGATCTTCTACATGTGTAAATGTGTCTTTCTTTGCTGGTAATTTAATTTTCCAAGGCTCGCCTGTCCAAGAATTCGTATGGAAATCACGACGATTAATTGTTACTTCTTTATCGTCTACTTCTACTAATAAACCTTGGCTTAATGTACTAGCTCCTGGCGGGATATTCCCTTGTACTTTACCACCTTCAACCTCCATATAACTTACTGAAGATGTACCAACTGATGTAAAGTCTTTTTGATGAATTGATCTTGGATCGTCTAGCGGATAATGTGAATGACCTGAAAACGTAATAGCTTGCGGGTATTCTTTTAATACCGCATTAATTTTTGCGCTATCTTTTGTTCCCCATTCATGACTACCGTAAACTGTCTCTTTAATGTGTTGGTGTAAAAATACGAAAATTGGTTTTTCTGGATCATCTTTTTGTGCTTTTGCCATTTCTTCTTTTAACCAATTAATTTGCTTGTCTGAATAATATCCATGAGTTGTCCCGTCCTCCGGAGACATAACAAGGAAGTGATACCCTTTCACCACTTTATGATAATAAATCGATTCCATTCCTGTTTTTTCTAAGAAACGCTTCTGCGCGCCCTCTACAGATAAACCGTTCCAATAATCATGATTTCCTAGAGAATTCATTCGTACTGCATCTTTATTTGCATTTTCGTTATACACTTGCATGAAACGATCATATTGCTGCAGGGACCCTGTATCTGTGAAATCACCTACGATAACAAATGCATCTTGCTTTGGTGCAAGCGTATTGAACTGTTCAATCGCTCGTTTCCAGCGAAACGTATCATCCGTTCCACTATTTTTAATATGTACATCACTTACAACTGGAAAAACTATCTTCTTTTCACTTGGTGCCTTTTCTTGCTTCTTCTCTTCCGCTTTAACTGATGTACTCCACGGAAATGATACGAATGCTAATACAAAAACCATTAATAATCCAATAAGACCTTTTACTTTTCGTAAAGCTGTTCTTTCCACGTGAATCCTCCTCATAATAATTAATTCATTACAAGGGCTATTTTATCTAAAACATATTAATGTTGTTTAAATAACAAATGAATTTTATTAGATTTTTGTAAATATATAGTTAATTAGAAGTGAAGTCCAACATTCCTTGTATTATCTTATACAACCACTTTTTGTCTAAAAGAGTCCGATCATTCTTTTCCCATGTCTATTCACATATAATCTTTTCTATAACATGAATAATAATTTAAGTTTTAAGCCTATTAGACAATCTTAATTTTTAACATTTTCTTCTTTTTTTAACACATCGGCCATGCTTCTACATTTAATAGTAGTAAAAGACTACTTAAAAAGGAGGGGGTTGTATTGAAGAATAAAAAAAACATTGGCTGTTTTGCTCCTTTGTCTATCATTTGCCCAGACCCTTGTCCACCGCCCCCTCCCCCAAATCCAAATTGTGAGCGAGTAACAAATGAATTTGCAGGTAATTTCCTCATAACGAATAACACCATTCCCTCTGCCAAAGATGCATCACAATCAATGATACTGTGGCAAAGTGATGGAATACTACCTATATCAGGTACTGTCTCGGTTTACAATAGTACTAGCAGCACAGAAGCAATTACTATTGAAATTGTTGGGGCAGTAACCAACATTTTCACTGTGTTTCCTGGTAATACAATATCGTACACAGGAAAAGACTTACAGTCAGTCAGTATTACTAATATACAAAATAATCCTTCACTATATTTAGAAGGCAAGTACTGTTGCCAATTTACATGCTGCTTATAGAATACCAATTTCATTACTTTCTTAATTAAAAAAGCATACCATTTACGGTATGCTTTTTTATGAAATCGGATAACGTACTGTAATACAAAACTCACCTTGATTAACAGTTGTTCCTGTTGTAGTAATTCGAACAGTCGTAAAATATCGTACAGTGAAAGTACCACTACTTTGTGGTTGTACAGTAATTGTATCAACTACTGTAGCACCTACTAAAAAATCAACTGTAATCGGAGCTGCCCCTACATCATATTTCACGTAACCTGAACCATATACTTCTTGTGTAATATTATTCGTATATACAATTTGAGTACCAGCACCTGTAATAGACCAGTCTGTACATACTTGATCTTGCACAAGTGTTTTATTAGAACAACAAGACAAACCGGAACTTCTCATTCCCATTTTGATCCTCTCCTATTCTGCTATGAAAGTGAATAACGTGTTGTAATACAAAATTCTCCCTGATACGTTCCAGCAGGTGTTGCAGGTAACACAACTTGTATACTATCAAAGCGACGATACGTGAAAGCAATACTCGTTCCTGGGTTTAATGTTTGTGTATCAATTGTAGCCCCAGCAGAATCAAGCGCTTCTACAGTAATTGGACCTGGACCAACATCATATTTAACAAAACCAGTACCAACTACATTTTGGTTAATATTATTTGTATAAAGAACATTATCAATTGCTGTTGCAACTACAGTAGCAGACCATGGACTACACACTTTATCTTGCACATAATTTTTATCTGGACAACACGTTAATGCCGCCCCTGAGCATTCACAAGACATAGAAGTTTCCCCTCTCTCTTACTTATTCCTTATATGTGTATGTCCTTCAGAGTCTTTTGCCTGTACTATTCATCTATTTTCAAAAAACAAGACAACTCCTGTACTAATAACTAGACAGATTCCGTTCTGTTTCTTTTTTTCATAAATTTATAGATTAAAATACCACCTACAACAATAACCACAACTAGTAATATCGGTAGCATATATTGTCCAACAACATCCGCAGCCTTTGCCCAATGCGGACCTAATTTCATTCCAAAATAGACATATAAAGTCGTTAACGGGAACATCGCTACAAATGTATATATACTAAATTTCCATATGTTCATTTTCGCCATACCACATGGAACGGAAATAAGCGTTCGAACTCCCGGCACAAAGCGTCCAACAAACGCTACAACTGGCCCATACTTCTCAAAGAAATCATCTGCTTTTTGAATTTGTTCTTCTTTAATAAAGAAGTATTTCCCGTATTTTATTAATAGAGGACGACCACCGTAATAACCGAGTGCGTATAACGTTAATGGTCCTGTCGTTCCACCCAGTGTTCCAGCTAATACAGCTAGCCAAAAATTCATATCACCCTCGTATACCCAATACCCAACCATCGGCAAAACTACTTCTGCTGGAATAAATTCAAACGTTAATGCTAACACAACTCCAAAATAAGAAAACTGCTTTAAAAACTCGATTATATCTAAAATAATTTGCTCCATATTTTCTCCCCCAACTCCTATCCTACGTTTACGTTATGCTTTTCTTGTAATTGAACTGGCGCCATTTTTACAATTCGGTTCAAAATGAATAACACAATTCCGATATCATCTAAAATACCGATAAACGGTAAGAAGTCTGGAATTAAATCGAGCGGCATCGCTACATAACCAACTAAAAAAGCAATAGATAAAATTTTCTTCTTTATTGAAACCTCTTTTGAAGTAAAAAAGTCAAATAGGAATGGAACAAATCGGCGAACATGAAATACAACTCTTAATCTACTAATAAGTTTTTTCATTTTTATATCTCCTCTCCTTGTATACAAAAAGGCCCCTACCAAATATGGTAAGGGTCCTAAAAAAGACAATAAGGGGCCTTTACCATTGCTGGTAAAGGTCTCACTAACAACGAAACGTTGCCAATAAAGCCGAGGGTTTCTCCCTGTAATGACGACTTTACTGTAATAAGTTACTCCCCTTTATACACAATTTTATACACTCACATTAAAATATTTCGGAGGGCTTGTCAATATATTTTAAGTCTCAAGCCCTTCACTAAAATACAAATACACGTATAGGAAATTTCTTACTATCTCATAATATACATAATCATTTTTGAATGAAAGGAGAGGTTTCATTGCATACCGTATGGAAAGGTGCACTTTCACTTGGACTATTAAATATAGGAATTAAACTATATAGCGCCGTAGAAGAAACCGATATAAAATTTTTAAGTCTCCATAAAGAATGCTTAACACCTATTAAATATAAAAAATTTGCTCCTGATTGTACAGATGAAGAAATTGATGATAAAGATATTGTAAAAGCCTATGAATATGCACCCCATAAATACATCATTATTGATGAAAAAGAATTAGCTGCTTTGCAAAAAGCTCACGAACCACGATCCATTCGTATTATATCTTTTGTCCAAAATAACGAAATTGATTCAGTTCTCTATGATCGTTCTTATTTTATAGGCCCTACTCCAGGACACGAAAAATCATATTTATTATTAAAAGAAGCTCTTGAACGTACAAATAAACTTGGGCTGATTCATATTTCCATTAGAAAAAAACAACATTTAGCTATTATCCGTAACTTTGAAGATGGACTTATGTTGCAAACCATTCACTACCCTAATGAAATTCGCGATATAACAAATACACCTAACTTACCAAGTAATGAAAATTATCCTATCCAAAAACAAGAACTCACCGCAGCAATTAATTTAATCCACCACCTTACAAATCCTTTTGAACAAGAAATGTATACAGATGAATATACAGAAGCCCTTACCGAATTAATCGAAAATAAAGTTGAACAACAGGAAAAAACGGAAACAATCTCTCCTGCTCCAAACATCATCAATATTATGGAGACATTACAGGCAAGTATTGAACAAGCACAAATAAAAAGAGAAAATAAAAAAGAACAAGAGGCCAAATGATATCGGCCTCTTGTTCTTTAAAGCGGATTACATTTCGGCATTTCAAGTCCAGATGATTGAGCTAATTTTAATAAATAATAACATTCCTCTCTTGCCATATGGTCTGCCATTCTCGCTGATAATGCACTTAATATTTCATTCGACAACTCCAGCTCTTCAACCTCATGGAGAAAATGTGAAAATAATTTCAATTCAAGTGAAACATCTTTTGTAAACTTCTTTAACGCTGGAAAATGATGAAGCTCTGTCCGTAAATACCCAGTCATCTCAACTGCCTTTAAGTAAAATTGTTCAAAATGCTTCGTAAATTCTTCGCTTTTCTCTTTTAATCTTTTTTCAACAAGATCTAGCCCACCAGAAATAGAGCCCGCATGACCAGCCGCATCCGTTAACCAAACGAGATGATAATGCAATTCATGAAAAACAGGCGGAACTTCCCCTTTCTTCAAAAACTCTAAAACCGTTATATACTCTTCCACTTCGTTTACCATATGATTAATAAAAGTTGGCGTAAAATGAATAGTAATTTTCCCTTCCAACTGCTTCTGTATAATACTTAATTTAAACGTCCGAATTTCCTTAGCAGCTTGCTCTGCCTCTTTTGAGAATGCCATCAGATTCACATTCCGAACTTTATTTAACAGATTCGTAAATGTTTCAACAAAGTAAGCAGCTTTCTTTATATCCTCTTTTTCCTTCGGAGCTAATGCATCAAGTAAAAATTGTGCATGATCAGTAAGTACCTTTAGCCAAAATTGATGCTCAAACAACGCACTTTCTTCATAATTTCTCTCCACTAAATCCCCTCCGTTTATTCATCCTTCTCTACTACTTGAAGTTTATATCCATCTGGGTCTTGTACTACAATACTTTTCTCACTTTTATTTTCTGTATATACAATTTTATAAAATACTAACCTCTTCTTTACATTCTCTATGTTAGAAATTGAAAACGTTAGAACATCAACTGAGTCCGCAACACTCTTCTCACGCCCGCCCAAACTGCGATTCATAACGAAACTAATTCTCGTTGAATCGGTATCATACCAAACCCCTGTAATATCTAATTGCGGCCTCTCTGAACTAGGTGTTATTCCTAAAATCCCTTCGTAAAAATACAGAGTTTCCTTTAAGTTCTTTACTTCTAACACAATTAAATTCTTTACATTCTCCACATTCATTCCCCCTGTACTTATTACTTTTTTATATGTGTCATAAATGCTCATTATGTCTGAATACAATACGTAGTAATGAACATGTAAGGAGGTTTATTCGTGAATAAATATATGAGATCATTCGTGCCCTATCATAGTCCTCTCGATCCTTGTCCTCCTATTGGAAAAAAATATTATTCTACTCCTCCTAATTTATTTTTAGGCTTTCAACCGCCAAACTTACCACAATTCACGCCAAAAGAAGCGCTACAAAAAGGAACTTTATGGCCTATTTTTTATGACTATTATGAAAATCCTTATAAAAAAGGGCGGTGACTACTGACGTGACTCAATCGCTACCAGAAGAATACTATCAGCTTTTACTGGAGCTTCAAGAACTGGACTTTGTACTAGTTGAACTCACTCTTTATTTAGATACACATCCAGATGACACCGCTGCGATTAATCAATTTAATGATTTTTCCTATAAACGAAGAGTATTAAAACAAAAGATGGAAGAAAAATACGGGCCACTCCAACAGTTTGGAAACAGCTATTCTAATGCTCCTTGGGAATGGAGCAAAGGTCCTTGGCCATGGCAAATATAAAGGAGAGAAACTATGTGGATTTATGAAAAGAAATTACAATACCCAGTTAAAGTGGGAACTTGCAATCCAGCACTTGCAAAATTATTAATTGAGCAATATGGTGGTGCAGATGGAGAGTTAGCTGCCGCACTCCGTTACTTAAATCAGCGTTATACAATTCCCGATAAAGTCATTGGCCTACTTACTGATATTGGTACGGAAGAATTTGCTCACCTTGAAATGATTGCTACGATGGTTTATAAACTAACGAAAGATGCAACTCCTGAACAAATGAAAGTTGCTGGACTTGATCCCCATTATGTTGATCATGATAGCGCACTTCATTACCATAACGCTGCTGGTGTTCCATTTACTGCAACCTATATACAGGCTAAAGGTGATCCAATTGCCGATTTATACGAGGATATTGCGGCTGAAGAAAAAGCACGCGCAACATATCAATGGCTCATTAATTTATCCGATGATCCAGATATAAATGATAGTCTACGCTTCTTACGTGAACGAGAAATTGTCCATTCACAACGTTTCCGAGAAGCAGTTGAAATTTTAAAAGAAGAACGTGATAAAAAAATATTTTTTTAAAACACGTATCCTAGCGATATGTGTTTTTTTACGTTAAAGATTAAATCCTTCTTATTAAACATACAAATAGTATATTTATTCGATTTAATGTATTATTTTTTAATATTTTCAAAATTCCCTATTGCTTTCTAGTCATCAGACCTTTAAAATAGTAACAGTTACTCGACAAATTATTTGAATTTTCGACAAAAATACTCATTAGGAGGATTTTCTTTATATGCGTACAACTTTAAAGCCAGCGCAAATACTTTCGATTAGTTTATTACTATTCGCAGTTTTCTTCGGTGCTGGTAATATGATTTTTCCGCCCCTTCTCGGTCTTTCTTCCGGAGAAAATATGTGGGTCTCCATTACAGGATTTATTATTACAGACGTCGGTTTATCTTTACTAGCTATCGTCGCTGTTGCCCTTGCCGGTGGTAGTTTTAACACTTTAGCAAGCCGTGTTCATCCAAAATTCGCAGCAATATTCGCTATCATTATTTATCTTTCAATCGGCCCACTATTTGTTATTCCACGAACTGGATCTGTATCTTACGAAATTGGGATTGCACCACTTTTCCCGGACCAATGGTACTCTATGTTAATCTTTAGTGCGATTTTCTTTACAGTCGTTTACTTCTTATCATTAAATCCATCAAAATTAGTAGATCATATTGGAAAAATATTAACGCCCATTTTACTTGGAATTATTGCAATTATGGCAACAAAAGCGATTCTTTCACCAGGAACGTTTACAGAACCTATTGGTGACTATAAAGAAATTCCATTTTTCAAAGGATTTCTTGAAGGATTTTTAACGTTAGATGCAATCGGTGCTCTCGTATTATCAACAATTGTTGTAAATGCAATTCGCCAAAACGGTATACAAGAGAAAAAATCAATTGCGAAATATACAATTATTTGTGGAAGCATTGCAGCCGTATTCTTAACAATTGTTTATTTCTTACTTGGTTATATCGGCGCTTCAAACGGCAACTTGGGACAATTCAAGAACGGTGGTCAACTGTTAGCTACTGTTATGTACCAATTCTTTGGGACAAGCGGTAATGTTTTATTAAGTATCGCCATTATCTTCGCTTGTTTAACGACAGCAATTGGTGTTGTAAGTGCATTCGCCAACTATTTTGCAACAGTATTAACAAACGTTTCTTACAAAAAGCTCGTACTATACGTTTGTATTTTTAGCTTCGTGATTTCAAACTTAGGATTAAGTTTATTAATCAAAATTACATTACCTGTATTAATTATTTTATATCCAATTACAATCATTTTAATTTTCGTATCATTTATTGATAAATATACGAAACGTAAACCTTCTGTCTACATCGGAGCAATGATCGCAGCATTCCTTATTAGCTGTATTCATGCACTTGATAATGTGGAAATGATACCAAGTTTTATTGCGAATATTGTACACACCATTCCTTTTTACAACTTAGGAATCGGTTGGATCGTTCCAGCAATAATCGGTGGTCTAATCGGATACTTTATTCCGCAAACAGAAGCTGAAGGTGAAGTTTCTACAAAATAAAGAAAAGAAGCAAGCATGAAATCCGTGCTTGCTTCTTTTTATCTTCACATCGTATGTTTAAACGTAAACAGCTCTTCTTTTGACTGTACAGCAGATTGTTTCTCTTCTACAATGTCCTTCTTTATCTCTCCTCCTAACCTTACTTTCATCATCGCCTCTTCTATACTTTTTACAATCATATTTCCTGAAAAAATAGTAAGTCCAAAAAATGTAATGGGAACGAGAGGAATCCACGGATTCACTGTTAATGATCTAAAATAGACTCCAATTAACCCTGACCATTCATGTGTATAAGATTCTATTTCTTCTATCGGTCCTAGAAACTTAACCGTTCCGCCAAAGAATATTTCTAGTAACCCTAAGTGCATTAAAATAGTAAGAGTCTGCGTAAACTGCTGAAAAAATACAAGTATAAACGTCATATAGAGATGCGGGAAAAGATGCTTTATAACAATATGTCTTCTCGATCCACCTAATATGCGTGCGGCATCAACAAATTCTTCCGTTCGCAATTTACGAACTTCCTTCGCAACATAGAGTGCAATAACTGGCATTACAAGCATTACAAGTAAGACAACTTGAAACGAAGCTCTTTCAAAAAAGGTTGTTGTTTCCTCTCCGCTTCCAAATGTATTTGCAAATTGAAGGAAGAAATAAGCAATCATAATTGTTGGAATAACTGTAAAACTATCAAAAAAAGCCTCAATTTTTGAAAATCCTCTTTTTATGTACGTTCCGAGTACGACACCAAAAAACACACCTATTACCATTCTAAGTGCCGCAATTAAAATAGATATACCAATCGTCCACTTCGCACCCTCAATGACTAAATGTAAAAGATCATATCCTTTCCGATCTGTCCCAAGTAAAAATTGTAATGAAGGTGAAAACGGTGGTACTTGTGGATTTTCATCCGCATCATATTGCAATGTAACTTGTCTAATGTGTCCATCATTCCATATCGTATTTCCGATGCTCAAAAGAACTAATAGGAGAAAAAACCCAATGCTTATCCAAAATCTTTTATCACGTTTTATATACGTCCACATATTATAATCTCTCCTTCATCGCAGCCGGAATGAGATAATGAAACAATTTAAATAAAATAAAAATCGGAATATAAATAAGCAGTACACTCACGATGAAAACCTCAACTCTAATACCCTCATACGATTTCAAAAACATAAAAATACCACCCGTATTAAAAATCCATTCTATAATATATAAATTAGATAACATAAAAAAGATATTCGTTTTCGCAAAGAATAGTGTACTAAGCAACACATTTCGTAAAATATGACGATTTAAAATATGAAAGCGCCCCAGCCCTTTCGCCTTAGCAAATAGTACATAATCTTTTTCTAGTTCATTTTCAAAACGAAGCACGACCATTTTTACAAACATAATCGTAGTCGGGATGCTCAAACAAAATATCGGCAACCCCCTAATCGACTCGCCTCCAATTGAAGCAATTTTAAAAGGTAAAAAACCTGTTTGTTTAAAAAACCATACAACTAAAATTTGTGATACTAAAATAAGAAAAATATCTGGAATGGATTCTAGGAAGATAAGAAATGATTTAATTCGATGTTGTATACGCGGTGAACTACTCATAATTACATAAACAATACAAAATGCTACAAATAATGAAATGAAAAAAGCAGCCAAAAAAATAATAATCGTTTCTTTATAATGGACGAACAACTGTGGAAATAAAAATTTACCTCTCACATATTGCAAATTGGAAATATCCATTAAGTTCACAAACACTTCTTTTAAACTCTGTATGTACTTTGATACATCCAGCTTAAATCCATAAAACAATTTCGGCAGAGCCCCTAACATAATAATCCCCAAAATCGAAATAAGAAATTGAATCGTCACTTCCATTCCATTCAGAAAAACTTTTTTGACCACGTTTTCCCTTCTCTCTTTATATAATTTACCCTCTAATTTTATTCTTAATTTTCTGAATTGTAAATATTCAAATAAAAAAATCACTAGGTTATGATCCTAGTGATTCTTTATGCGCATGTCTTTCTCTTTTCGCAAACGGCATATACAAAATAAAACATCCGATAAGCGCAGCTATTTCTAATGAAATAATATAGTAAGGGTGTGGCCCTAACATATCGAGTAATGAAGCAGTTTCTGGCTTACGAGCTAAAAACATATAATTGCCACCTGTTTTGTAGTTCACAAAAGAAACGATTGGAATTATTATGTTTAAAAATATCATCGTACGCTTAATTGATTGCAAGGTCGGTCTATATCCTTCTACCCACGTCATAAAGAGTGGTGCCCAAATGAGTAATACATGTGCAACGAAGAATTCTATAAAGCGAAAATGCGGAAAAGCATATTGCACGTTCGGCGTTAAAATAGCTTGTGATGCACCGATAATCCCTGTAAAAAATACAATCTCATATATGCGGTAACTTTTCGTTACAATCATAATCGATGCTAACAATAAACTAATCGTACATAGCTCAAATGGTAATGAAGTGCCTAGTTCAAAAATCCCCGCTTTCCATTCCCACATATGGAGCCCAATTTCACTCCCAACAAATAAAAATGCAATCGCATATCGAACCGTTATATTCCACTCACTTTGCCGTAATATATCTTGGTATTGATACAGAAAAAATATCCCCACCAACATAATAAATAATATAAGGACGTGTTGCCTTGAGTATGGAATAAATGGTTTTAATGGATGCACACTAAAATAAGCTTCCATCTTCCTTCCTCCTCTCCTTCATACAATATTATTGTAAGAAAGAAACAACGAGTCAATTCATTTGCTTACACTAGGACAAGCTCTACCTTACATTTACATATTCATACCTTACAAAACTGTAAGGTTATTGTAAGCTAAAACGATTTGTCAGATTCTTTACCTCTTCTATACTTAATGTAGATACTAAAACGAGCGAAAAGGTGATAAATAGATGAAGAAGAAAAATAAAGTGTTAATTACTAGTGTAGTAGCCATCGGTATTGCAGCTGGATCATATTTTGCATTTGCTGGCGGTAGTTCAGAAGTAGCAACGGCATATAGCGGATATAAAGTAACAGAAAAACAAATTGAAAACGCGCAAAAATTTGGCGGTGAAGTCATTCCAAACGGCATCGAAACAATTTCATTTGATCCAACAAAAGGTACGTATGAATTAGCTGTAAAAAAAGGTGATGAAGTGAAAAAAGGGCAACTCCTTTTTAAATATAATGACCCTACTGCGAAACAAGGTGTAACGGAAGCAGAAATGCAAAAGAAAATCGCACAAAAAGAAGTAACATTGTTCCAAAAGCAAATTGATGCAGCGAAACAAAAATTACAAAAAGATAAAAATGCAGGCCTTCCCGCTGAAGCATTAAAAGCATCGGAAGTCGAAGTGCAACAATTAGAATCGCAACTTGAAATGAAAAAGTTTGAAGTTGAAAAATCTGATGAAATGATTAAAGCAGCAAAAGAGAAAGTAAACACACTTTCTGTAACAAGTCCTGCTGATGGCGTAATTGATGATATCGTGAAAACTGCTGATGAAAAAACAGGTATGAGCGGCATTACACTTCGCCACGCTGGGCCATTTAAAGTAAAAGGTCAACTTTCTGAATATGAGCTTGCTAGTATGAAAGTCGGGCAAGAAGTAACTGTTTCATCAAAAACGGTCGCTGGTAAGACTTGGACAGGAAAAGTAACAGAAATCGGTTCTACACCATTAAAGAGCATGGATGAAAACAAAACAGTTTCTAACTATCAATTCACTGTCACATTAGATAATAGTGAAGAATTACAAAACGGCTTCCACGTTTACGTAACAAGTAAATCTGGCGAAGCAACTGGTACGATTGTTCCGAAAAGCAGCATCGTGAAAAAAGGTGACAAAAATGTTGTCTTCGTTGTAAAAGACGGTAAAGCGAAAGAACAAGCTGTTACTGTTGAATTCGAGACTGATAGCGAAGCAAAAGTTTCTGGAGTGAAAAAAGGAGAGCAAATTATCTCTAAGCCTGAAAAAGACTTAAAAGATGGTATGGAGGTCGTCGCCCGATGATTAACTTAAAAGGCATCACGAAATCATTCCAAAATGGTGCAGAATCCGTTCAAATATTACACGGAATTGACGTAACACTGAACCAAGGAGAATTCACTTCTATTATGGGACCATCTGGTTCTGGTAAATCAACATTAATGAACATTATCGGTTGCTTAGATAAACCAACGACAGGTGCGTATGAACTAGCTGGTCAAAATATTTCAAACATGTCTGAAACAGAACTTGCACGCGTTCGTAATAAAGAGATCGGGTTCGTATTCCAAAACTTCATGTTATTACCGAGACTTACAGCACTTCAAAATGTAGAGCTACCCCTTATTTACGCTGGAGTCGATAAAAAAGAAAGACGCGAGCGCTCATTAGCCGCTTTAACAAAAGTAGGTTTAGCTGATCGTGCTACTCACCTACCGAACGAATTATCAGGTGGACAAAAACAGCGTGTCGCAGTCGCACGTGCAATCGTAAATAATCCAAAGTTCATTTTAGCCGATGAACCGACAGGAGCACTTGATACGAAAACAAGTACACAAATTATGGACCTCTTTTACGAATTAAACAAACAAGGCTCAACAATCATTATGATTACCCACGATCGTGAAATCGGGGAAGCTGCAGCAAGGCAAATTGTAATTCGTGACGGAAATATCGTCCAAGATTGGAGAGGTTAATTTTGAACACGAGTGAAAATATACGCATGGCCCTTTCCTCTATCTTTGCCCACAAAATGCGTTCTATCTTAACGATGCTAGGAATTATTATCGGTATTAGTGCCATTATTACTATTATTTCAATGGGTGATGGTACAAATGCAAAATTCAAAAAAGAGTTAGGCCAAGGAAAAGATAATGAAGTAACGATTTACTACAACAATCCCGATTATGGAACAGATAGTGCCAAAATCACACCTGATATGCTAAACCGTCTTCAAACTGTGCCAGGCGTTAAAGATGTGTATCCAGATGTAAGTATGAAAGTAAAAGCATCTGCTGGTTCAAAAGATGTAAATCTTGATTTAAAAGGTGGAACAGGCGCCTTTATGACAGATTCGAAAATAAAATTAGTTCACGGTCGTGAATTAAACGACAGTGAATTAAACCAAGCAATCCCTGCTGTTATATTAAATGAAGAAGCTTTCAACAAATTATTTAGTGGTTGGGAATCAAATCAATACACAGATATAAAAGGAAAGCCGTATAAAATAGTCGGTGTATACGAAACGAAAAACGACTTTGGAATGCCTATGCCTGAAGGTTATACGTCACTTGAAAACGCGCCTGTCATTTCAGGAGTAAATGAGTATGACTCTGTAAGATTAACGATGACCTCTCCGACAGAGCGTAAAAGTGTAGAAAAACAAGCCGTTTCTGTTTTAAACGAAATGAAAGCTCCGAAATTTGAGCACAAATTCGAAGCACAAGACTTAGGTGAATTTACGAAGCAATTAGACGAATCCATTGGTATGATGAAAATGGTATTCGGTGGTATTGCTGCTATCTCCTTACTTGTTGGTGGTATCGGCGTAATGAACATCATGCTTGTATCTGTAACAGAACGTACACGTGAAATTGGTATTCGTAAAGCACTTGGTGCAACTCGCGGTAAAGTGTTAACACAATTCTTAATTGAATCTTGTATTTTAACAGGACTAGGTGGTTTCATCGGATTCATGCTCGGCATCTTCTTCGCTTGGATCGTCTCCATCTTTGCCGGATGGCCACTTGTTGTCTCAAAAGAACTTGGACTTCTTGCAGTAGGTATCTCTATGTTAATTGGTATTATATTCGGTCTACTACCAGCTAACAAAGCTGCAAAACTGGATCCAATTGAATGTTTACGATATGAATAAACAAAAGCGTAGGAGTTTACACTTCTACGCTTTTTATTTATCTATTAAATCGTGTTTCTTCTATTATATATGTTTCACGTTATCAACATCTTTAATTATTTTAACCTACTAAAGCTATTATAGAATCCTATTATTGCAAAAATAATATGTGATGACCTAAAATCAAGGCGTAATTTTTTCCATACCTCGACTTATTTTGTAACAATTATTGCGATATTTCATTAAATTTCACCTCATTTCAATCTCTCCACAGCGAAAATAGTTATTTTTACATAACTAATCACCTGTTCTAACAGCAAAATACGCCATTTTCGTAACGATTACGAAATGATTACGTAATGCTACAGAAATATTATTAACCTATTAGAAATTGAAATACTCTCATTTTTATGCATCACATGCTCTAACCTCCCCTAATAACTATAAGAAAGCGCTTCCAGGATATTACTGGAATTATTACAGAATATTAATGACCCGTTACGAATGCTTTGTAGTTTTGTGTTTTCCGCAAATAAGAAAATAATGGTTGCTATAATGAGGTCAACGAAAACAAATGCAATGGAGGCTATTATGAAAAAATTTATGGGTATAGCAACAGCAGCGGTTTTTGGTCTTGGGATTTTCACAACATCTGCTAAAGCAGAAACAATCGTAACGACTGATGTACTAAATGTACGAGAAAACCCAACTACTGAATCACAAGTTGTCGGAAAGTTATTAGATGGATATAAAGTTAACGTTTTACATACAGAAAACGGATGGTCAAAAGTGAAATTGAATAGCGGTAAAGAAGCTTTCATTAGCGCTGACTATACAAAAGACACTTACTACGTAACAGCAAACGTATTAAACGTACGTGCTGGTGCAAACACAGACTCAGAAATTCTTGGTAAATTGAAACAAGATGATGTAATTGAAACAACACACCAAGTACAAAATGACTGGATTCAATTTGAATATAACGGAAAAACAGCTTATGTTCACGTTCCTTACTTAACAGGTAAAGCTCCAGTTAAAGTTCAGCCAGCAGTTAAAGTTGAAAAAACAACTAAAGTTCAAGATACAGCTAAAGTTCGTGAAGCAGTTAAAGCCGGTGAGGTAGCTGAAACTCAAGCAAAAGCTAAAGCTCAAGAAGCAACTAAAGCTCGTGAAGCAGCTGAGGCTCAAGCAGAAGCTAAAGCACAAGAAGCGGCTAAAGCTCGTGAAGCAGCTAAAGCTCAGGCAGAAGCTAAAGCTCAGGCAGAAGCTGAGGCTCAAGCAGAAGCTAAGGCCGGGGAAGCGGCTAAAGCTCGTGAAGCAGCTAAAGCCGAGGCAGCAGCTGAAGCTCAAGCAGCGGCTAAAGCTCAAGAAGCAGCTAAAGCTCGTGAAGCAGCTAAAGCCGAGGCAGCAGCTGAAGCTCAAGCAGCGGCTAAAGCTCGTGAAGCAGCTAAAGCTCGTGAAGCAGCTAAAGCTCAAGAAGCAGCTGAAGCTCGTGAAGCGGCTAAAGCTCAAAAACCAGCTACACAACAACCTGTTGCAAAAGAAACTGAAACAAGTGCACCATCATCTTCTCGTGAGTTACGTGTTGTAGCAACAGCTTACACAGCAGATCCACTTGAAAATGGTTATAAAGCAGGCGACCAAGTAAAATCAGCTTTAGGTCACAACTTAACAGCTAATCCAAATATGAAACTTATTGCAGTTGACCCAAGTGTAATTCCATTAGGTTCAAAAGTATGGGTTGAAGGTTACGGAGTAGCAATCGCTGGTGATACTGGTGGAGCTATTAAAGGAAATAAAATTGACGTTTTAATGCCTGATAAAGGTACATCAAGTAACTGGGGACGTAAAACAGTTACAGTTAAAGTATTAAACTAGTTCGTATAAAAAAGGGTCAGTCTCATTGAGGCTGACTTTTTTTGCGTTCCTTCTAAAGGAAAATATACTCTACCTGAAATTATATCCACGATTTTTCAAATATATCTATCGTAACCTACAATAATCAACGATTTTCCGAATATATCTATCGTAACTTATAATATATCAACGATTCGACAAGGAATATCGATTTACCGACAAACTTTGACATTGAAAAGTACTTTATGATAAAAAGGCTGCCCAAAATTCGGACAGCCCCCCTATACTTCCCTATTCCACACAAGTAAACTGCGTCCAAGCTCCTACATAATCTAGTAAGAATAACTCTTCTTCTGCAATTGTACCGACAATATTTTTCCGTTCATCTATCGGCATCTCTTTTAGAATGATTTGCAGTTCACCTTTATACTTACCGAATGAGTTGTTACCTATTACAATTTGCCCTCTTTCCTGTAATACACTTTCGCGCACTGGGAAGTCATAGTCTTTATACTTTTTACGTACTTCTGTAGAACGCACCATATATTCTGTTATGTCGCCGCGTCTTACGTGTAACTCTTGCAGTGTCGCTTTCTTCTCTACTTCCGTCGCTTCGTCTACAAAGTGTACCTTTAGCTGTAACATGTAACGATTTAAGTTTCCTAGTTTCTCTAACTCTTCTTCACTCGCATAAGCATTTCCGATAATAACATCATCAATAAGCCCTGTTGCCCATAAATGTTTCGCTTGTACTTCAATCGGTAAGTTACGATGTTGTTCTAACGTACATAATCCGTCATTAATATCCCATGGACCAATGTCAGCTACATGTGACGTAATAAATGCTGCCGTGCGAATACCGTGTTTTTTAAAGCGTTCACTACAGCGGATAAAATAGTCGTACGGAAGTCCAGTAAATTTTTGTGGATAGAAGTTATGACAACCAATTAAAGCTGGTTTATTCGCCTGATGCGAAAGAATATTTTCTAAGTATGCAATATCGTTACTTACGTTCAGTTCAATTTTTAAGCCATACGGATTATTCGTCATTTTCGCTTCTGTTAATCCATCAAAACCTAAATCTAAACGAATACCATCTGCACCTAACTCTGCAAAGAATGATAGATCGCTATAGCTAATACCGAGTTGATCGAATACCGCCGGAGCTACATCTAAAATAACTTCCATATTGTTATCTTTTGCATGATTAATAATTTCTTTAAATTCAGCTACAATTTCTTCTTTTGGACGATTCACAGATAATAGACATGTGAATATTCTTGAAAAACCGTGGCGTGCCGCTGCCGAAATGTATGCCATATCTTGTTCTTTCGTTGAATGCTCTGGATAAAGTGAAATTCCTAATTTACGCTCCATGCTTTTGCATCTCCTTCACACGTTGTATTAATGCCATGCTCGTAAATCTATATTTTGCAGATAAACATGTTGCACATAAAATCGTTGGTACAATAATTACGTACGGTGATTGCAAGTTTAGCATTACATATGCACCCATTGAACTACCGATAAATAAAATTGATATGAGTAGTAACACTAATAAAGATTTACTTTGTACCCATTTTGAATAATGTGCAATACACTGCCCCGCTACGAATGTAATTAAGATGATAATTGCTCCGAGCATTCTGTTTTCTCCTCTCCTGCTAATTGCTGTTTCTCATACATTTTGAAGAATGGATAGTAAATAACGAATGAGATCACAAAGTTAACAAGTACAAGTACACCAGCCATTATTGTCCAGTCTGTACTAATAATCGCTGCAATTGGTGCTAACATCGTAAATGGCAACTTCGCCATCATGAGCGGAATCATGCCTGAAACAACTGCGAAATATGATACTGTCGTTGTCACTAACGGTGTAATAACGAATGGAATAATTAAAATTGGGTTCATTACAATTGGTGCCCCGAAAATAATCGGTTCGTTAATATTGAATAAACCTGGCACGAATGATAATCTACCTAACTCTTTTAGGAATTTAGATTTAGAGAACATAAACATAATAACTAAAGCTAATGTTGAGCCTGATCCACCGATCCATACGAACCATTGAATAAATTGCTCTGTAAATAAGTTTGGCAATTGATGTGCATTTCCTGTAGCTGTGAATACTTCCATATTTTCAAGAATTGCTGAATCCCACATCGGACGAATAATTGGTCCTAAAATCGCTGGGCCATGTATACCGAATGACCAGAAGAACACGATTAAGAATACTGTTAATAAACCGCCGAATAAATTATTTCCTACTAATACTGATTTTAGTGGTGCGATTAAATATGTGATTGTTGTATTTACATCAAATTTTAAACCGTAACGAATACCCCAGAATAAAAGAATAACGACTAAAGTTGGAATTAATGCTGCAAACGAGTTTGCAACTGCTGGTGGTACACTATCTGGTAATTTAATCGAGATATTATGCTTAATCATAAAATGATAAATTTCTACTGCAATTAAAGCTGTAACAATTGCGCCGAATAAAGACGTTGCACTTAATGTTCCTACTGAAATATATCTTCCCGCATCAATAACACCTGGTACAGCTTTCGTAATTTGAATTGGTTCAACTGATGCTAGTAAAAAGGCGAGTACAGATAACAACCCTGCACTTAACTGATTGAGCTGATAAAAGTTTGCGAGTGAAGCTCCCACCCCAAATGCTGCGTATAACGCCATTAAACCTACTGTGAATCGGAATGGAATATCTAAAATATGGCGAAATGGTGCAATCCACTCCATATACGCATCAATTGGTAAATTTAAAAAGATAACGAAAAATGATCCGACAATCGTTAACGGCAATGTAGAAATAACCCCGTTTCGAATTGCTAATAAATGTCGTTGTCCTGCAATCTTTTGCGTTGTTGGCATAATCTTTTGTTCCATAAAACTCATAAAACCATTCATCAATACCCCTCCTCTTTCTCTTCACTACGAAAGAATGAAATAAAGTTATAACATTATAATGTTTATATTTAAAAAAATATAATTATGCTAAAACTAATTGTTCTGCTTGTTTCAGTACTTTTAAACCGTCACACATCCCATAATCTCGTTGTTCTATTATTGCAACCGGTATATCGTATGATTTCGCAAGAAACTGTACCGCTGGAAACAAATACTTCACCTGTGGCCCGATTAAAACAACATCAGCATTTTTTATTTCCAGTTTCACAAGTTCTGAATCAACTGCTTTAATTTTATAATCCTTCCCTTGTTTCATTGCCTCTTCTTGCATTTTTCTTACAACCATACTCGTTGACATGCCTGCTGCACAACATAATAAAATGTACATCTTATACTGTCACTTTCTCTTCTACTCGTTTATGAAGAGTAATAAATTCTTCAGCAAGTTCTTTCACTGTAATTGCATTCATTAAATGATCTTGTGCATGCACTAACAGTAAACTGATTTCTGCATGATTTCCTCTTGCTTCTTCTTGAATTAAGTCTGTTTGAATGCGATGAGCTGCTGAAATCTCTTCACTAGCAAGTGTCATCTTTTCACTCGCATTCTCAAAATCTCCTTGTCTTGCAAAAGCAATTGCTTCAAGCGCCGCGCTTCTCGCATTGCCACCATGTAAAATTAACGCAAATGGAGTTTGCATATCATTCATTTTAAATTCCCCCAAGCTATCTTTTTTCTATATTTTTATCTTATTATGAAAACGCATACAATTAAACATAAAAAACTTCCGTTGTGTAACGGAAGTTTTTATATACTTTTTCAAAACGATAGTAAAATCTCTTGAAATTCTTCAATCATTCCAGCCTGAGTTAATTTCTCTATCGTATGCTGACTAGACATAATATCATATAAAAAATCATAAAGCCGTTGTAAATCTTCATTATTATTACGTTTTACACTAAATAAAATAATAACTTGTACTTTCTTATCTCCCCAGTCAACCGCTTTATTAAGTGTACAAAACATCAAAAATGTTTTCTCACTTAATAACTGCATCGGATGAGGAATCGCAACTAAATTCCCAACCGCTGTCGGAGATGTATTTTCTCTTTCCATAACAGAATCATAAAAGTTTTCTGGTACATAGTTTTTCTCAGCAGCTTTCTCACATAAAAACTGAATAACCTCTTCCTTCGTAGAAGCGCTATGATTTAAAAAGATTAAATCTTCCTTTATATACTGCTGCACACTAGTATTCACATGCGTAAACAACTGCTGACCGATTGACTTAATCTCTTTATCATCAAATATTGAGTTCACTTTTATAACAGGCACAGGCAAACCACTCGGTATATGAATCGTACTAATAATACAATCTATTTTATCTTTATAAAGGTCTTCCACTTTCAATTGATAATAACCTGTAATCCCTACAATCTCTAATTTATCTCGGAACTGTGATAAAATTTTATATTTCAATAGCTGAGCGCTTCCTTGACCAGTCGCACAAACTAGTAAACATCGTTTCTTTTGATTCTGTTCCTGTAAACGACTCATCGCTCCGCCGAAGTGAATCGCAATATAACCAATTTCACTTTCCGGAATCGATTCTCCCGTATATTCACCAATTATATCTCCTACGAGAACCGCAATTTCAAAAGCATACGGATAATTCTTTTTCACTTCTGCCAATAGAGGATTTCTCGTATTTAACTTATACTTCAAACGGTTTAATAACGTTTTTAAATGAACACCAAAACCAAATAATAATTCTTCATCATAATAAAAAATAAGATTCCGTTCTTCCGCTACTTTAAAAAGAATATGTTGCATAAATGCATATAGATCTTTCCCTAATAGCTCTTCCACATTTTCATAACGATCTCTCGCTGTAACAGCAGTACTTAATAAATGCATCGTCACATATAAAACTTCTTCTTCTGGAAATAAAAGATGCAACTCTTTCTCTAAATCCCCTAAAATCTGTTTCGCAATTGTATATTCTCTCTTTATGATAAGTTCTGATTGCTCCGCATTTAGTCCTTTCATATAATGTTGATCTTCACAACGCCTTAATGCAATTGCAATATGAATGACTAAATTATCAATTTCAATATCTGATAAATATATCGTTCCTCCCTCGATATACTTTAATATAACCGAACGGATAAGCGGTATATGAGGTAACGATAAATATGTATCCCTCTGTTCAAATTGCTCATGAAACGGAGTATGATCATAACGCGGTAAACCATATTGTGATAGACAAGAACGAATATGAAACTCCTCTCCCACAATACGTATACCATAATACGGTCTCTTTTCGATTTGTAATTGATAGCGACCACATATATCTGTAACATCTTTCATAATTAAATTCACAGTCGATTTACTCACATAAATCTCTTCTGCTAACTGTGAAAGCTTCACATACCCCTCTGTCGTTACAATACGTTGCAGAATGTACGCTATCCTTTCTTCATAAGAAGTTGGGATCCTTTCCGTCTGTTTTTGAAATAGGTCCACGCAAAACTCTTCAAACTTCTTCGTTTGTATAATTTCTAGTTCGTATCCAGTCCCTCTTTGCGATTCAATTTTCGCCCCGTTTTCTTCCAATATATCATTTAATAATTTTATATCTTTTTGAATCGTCTTCGTTGATACATGTAAACGGCTCGCTAAAAACGCTCGATTTAACATCGACTTCTCTTCTAAAAACTCCTCTAAAATAGAAATTAATCGCTGATGCACTTTTGTCATAGCTCTTCCTCTCACAATTTATATATAAAAAGGAAAAAGCTGCTGAAGTCAGTAGTTTTTTCCTTTTTCATTTTATCTATTTCTTTAATGTAAATCCGAATTTATCCCATGCTTGTAAATAATCTAATAAGAAAATTTCTTCTTCCACAATTCGGCCAACTACATTTGTTTTTCCTGTGTTCATCATATCTTTTAACGCAATTTGCAATTCACCTTTATATTGGCCATACTGTTCATTATCAATTAAAAGATCACCGCGTTTAATTTCGCGTGTATTATGCGGTTTGAACTCTTCTTTCTTATATTTCACACGACTTTGTGTCGAGCGAATCATATATTCAGATACATCTCCGCGGTAAAAATGAGGCTCGTCTAATACGATAATTTTTTCTAGTTCTGTTGTTGTATCATATAATCCTATATCAAATGTTTGTTTCTCTTTATTTAATGCACCTAGTGCTTGTAATTCTTTTTCTGATGCATACGCGTTCGCAATAATGACATCATCAATTAATTCTGTCGCAAATAAATGCTTCGCCTGTGTTGTCATCGGTAATTCACGATGCTGCTCTAACGTACATAACCCTTCTGTTACTGGCCAAGGTCCGTACGTTGCATCAAATGATGAAATAAAAGCAGCCGTTCTCATACCGTAGTCTTTAAATTGTTTCGAGCATTTAATGAAATGATCGTATGATAATCCTGAATAACGATGCGGATAAAAATTATGGCAACCAATTAAATTTTCACGATTTGGTCTATGGCTCATAATGTTATCTACATATTTCGTACCGTTACTCATATTAATTTCAATTTTTAAGCCGTATGGATTGTAAGTCATAATCGATTCTTCTAAACCAGAGAAACCGACATCTAAACGAATGCCGTACGCTCCTAACTCATGGAAGAACGATAAATCATTATATGAAATACCTAATTGTGTAAAGACAGACGGACTAATATCAACTAATACTTGGAACCCTAATGCATTTGCATGAGAGACTGTCTCTTTAAACTCTTCTATAATTTTCTCTTTTTCTCCATCTACAGACAATAAGCATGTGAATACACGAGTAAATCCGTATTTACTTGCTAATGTTAAATATTCCTTATCTTTCTCTACCGTTGAATGTTCTGGATAAATAGAAATACCTAATCGTCTCATATGTACACGCCTCTTTCTTCATTGTTTTGTAAACCTTTTCAAATATATGTAGTAAAAAAGTATATATCCCCTTCTCATTCACTACTTTTTGAATCCGCTTTCTTTAAAGAAAAAACAATTTCTATCATTCATAATAACTACAAGTCTATACATCTATACTTTACAACTTTTTTTCATAGTTGTGTAGCTTTTACACAAATTTGTCAGTTTTTCCACCTCGAAATTGTTATACGTTTTCAAGGCACCTTCCTTGACTGTTACATTGACCAATACATATACTCGAAAGAAAAGAGAAAATTTTATATAGGGGATGAATATATGGGAGAAGCAATACTCGTAAAACGAGAATCGTTATGGACGAAAGAGTTTGTCGCTTTAATTTTTGCAAACTTATGTATGTTTTTAGGGTTTCAAATGTTAATTCCTACTTTACCTGTTTATGTGAAAGAAATTGGCGGCACAAGTTCCAATATCGGATTTGTTGTAGGCATGTTTACCGTCGCGGCACTTTTTGTTCGACCACTAACTGGAAACGCCTTGCAAAAATTCAATAAAAAAATCATTTTAATGATCGGTACTGCTATTTGTTTACTCGCTATGGGTAGTTATCTTTTCGCTTCAACCGTCTTCCTATTGCTTGCCGTGCGAATTTTACACGGAGCTGGCTTTGGTATTACAACGACTACATATGGAACTGTCGTTTCAGATTTAATTCCGCAAGCTCGTCGCGGCGAAGGCATGGGATATTTCGGTCTTTCTGGAACGATTGCAATGGCGCTCGGTCCACTTATCGGACTTTGGCTTATGCAAACATATAACTTCACGGTTCTTTTTTTATGTGCACTTTCATGTACAATTGTTTCATTAATATTAACGAAACTACTTCAAATCAAAAAATCGCCGCAACCACCACAGCAAATATCTGGTACTTTTCTCGATGGATTTATTGAGCGCAAAGCTTTACTTCCTTCATTATTAATATTATGTATTACATTAATGTACGGAGGAATCGGGAGCTTTATTACATTATTTGCTACGGAAGTCGGAATTGCTGATATAAGCCTCTTCTTCTTATTTAATGCACTTGCAATTGCTGTCACTCGTCCGTTTTCTGGAAAGTTGTATGATGCGAAAGGCCATGCATTCGTTATTATTCCAGGAGTTATCATTACGTTTATAGGTATTATTTTATTGTCGTATACGACTACCATTCCAAGCTTAATTGTTGCAGCAGCATGCTACGGAAGTGGTTTCGGAGCGATTCAACCGGCACTGCAAGCATGGATGATCGACCGAGTAGCACCACATCGACGAGGAGTTGCTACAGCTACATTCTTCTCAGCATTTGACCTCGGCATTGGCGCTGGCGCAATTATATTTGGATTCATTGCACATTTTACAAACTACGCAACTGTATATCGTTATTCCTCTCTATTACTTATTGCTTTCCTATTCATTTACATTACAAGTATAAGAAAGCAAAAGCATGGAGATAAAAACAGAGAAAAAGCTGCTGGATAATTTCAGTGGCTTTTTTTATCGTATTTTTTCTGTTATAAAACTACATGCATTTTCCTACATATTTTTTTAACTTTCATCAAAAAATATACGATGAACTCGCAGACGCTTTCCTTCATATCCACCTGAACAATACTATTCTAAAAAGTGTGATTTATTTACAAAATTAAGATTTATACAAGATAAAAACTAATAAAACACAGGTGTTTCTTTAAAGAATTGTAAACTTTTTGCCCCTTTGTAAAGTTAGTGTAAATTTTACTAGCAAACCGTTTACAGTGCCTCAAGGTTTAGTTAATAATTACAGCGTACATGAAATTTAAGGAGTGGAATGCGTGGAATATAATGTTCAAGATATGATCTTCCAGTTCGTTGGTGGATTAGGTATTTTCTTATTCGGGATTAAATACATGGGCGATGGACTGCAACAAGCAGCTGGTGATCGTCTTCGCGATATTTTAGATCGATTTACAACAAACCCACTTATGGGTGTACTAGCAGGTATGTTAGTTACTGTATTAATCCAATCAAGTTCAGGAACAACCGCTTTAACAGTCGGACTTGTAAGTGCCGGATTTATGACATTAAGACAAGCAATCGGTGTTATTATGGGTGCGAACATCGGAACGACAGTTACTGCATTTATTATCGGAATTAAAATCGGAGAATATGCGCTCCCAGTTATGGCAGTTGGAGCGATTTTACTATTCTTCTTTAAAAATAAAAAAGTACATTCTGTAGGTCAAGTTGTATTCGGTTTTGGTATGTTATTCTTCGGTTTAGAATTAATGAGCGCAGGTATGAAACCTCTTCGTTCTTTAGAGTCATTCCAAGAGTTAATGGTTAGCATGAGTGATAATCCAATTTTAGGAATTATTGTCGGTACAGTGTTCACTTTAATTGTACAAAGCTCAAGCGCAACAATTGGTATTTTACAAGAACTATTCGGTCAAGGTGCAATCGATTTACAAGCTTCTCTTCCTGTATTGTTCGGTGATAACATCGGTACGACAATTACAGCAGTATTAGCAGCAATCGGTACTTCAATTGCCGCAAGACGTGCAGCATTAGTTCACGTTATCTTTAATATTATCGGTACCATTATCTTTACAATTTTATTAGTACCATTTACAAGTTTAATCCAATATTTCCAAACGTCATTAAACTTAAATCCAGAAATGACAATTGCATTTGCACATGGAACATTTAACGTAACAAATACAATCATTCAGTTCCCATTTATTGCAGTATTAGCATGGATCGTAACAAAAATCATTCGTGGTGAAGATTCATCTATTAACTTCAAACCGCAACATTTAAATCCAATCTTTATTGAGCAATCTCCAGCTATTGCTTTAACTGAAGCTCAAAAAGAGGTTGTGCGTATGGCTGAATTTTCATTACACGGCTTAAAAGAAGCGAATCAATATTTAAATACACAAGACAAAAAGCACGAAAACATGGCTACTCAATTAGAAGGAGCTATTAACAATTTAGATAAAAAAATTACCGAGTATTTAGTTTTACTATCAGAAAAGCCGCTTTCACCTTCAGACTCTGAAAAACACTCCGTTTTAGCTGGTGTTGTTGGAGATATTGAACGTGTCGGTGATCATGTAGAAAACCTTGTAGAACTTGTAGATTTCCAAATTTCAAATCGTGTTTCTCTATCAGACGAAGCACTAACTGAATTAAATGAAATGCTTGAATTAACAATTTCAACATTACAAGATGCAATCAACGCTTTAACAAACTTCGATACTGAACTAGCACAAACGGTTATTGCAAAAGAACGTAAAATCGATCAAATGGAACGAGTTCTTCGTAAACGTCACGTATTACGTCTAAACGAACGTAGCTGTTCTGGCGATGCAAGTATCATCTTCGTTGATATGGTAAGTAACTTAGAGCGTATCGGTGATCACGCTGTAAATATTGCTGATGGTGTTTTAGGTGAACAAGGTAAAATCAATTTAAAACAATCATTATAATTAGGAAAGAGACGCTAGTTTAAGCGTCTCTTTTTTCATTTCATATTTACAACTGTTCTTCCTTTTAACTTTCCTTGCAATATAAGTGTAAACTTTTCATCTAACTCTTCTAATGTACATTCTTCTGTATAAGATAGTAGCTCTTTATTTTCCCATTCACTTGCTAAAAGCGTCCACACATCTCTTCTTACATCCACTGGGCATTGCACAGAATCTATTCCTAAAAGACTTATGCCTCGCAAAATAAACGGATATACTGTTGTTTGTAATTCCTGCCCTGCCACATTACCGCATGTCGTTACACAACCACCATACTTTACCGTTTTTAAAGCGGTTTCTAGCATATGTCCACCTACAGTATCGATAACCCCGGCGTATATCCCTTTTAACATTGGTCTTCCTGATTCATCATTCAACTCTGTGCGATGAATCACTTGTTTCGCTCCTAGACGTAGTAGCATCTCTTCCTCTTCCATTTTCCCTGTCGCTCCTACTACGTTAAATCCTAGCTTACTTAAAATACTAACAGCTACACTCCCTACGCCGCCTGTGGCACCCGTTACTAAAACATCTCCCATACTAGGTGTTATGCCTGCTCCAATAAGCTTATATACTGATAAAGCAGCTGTAAAACCTGCTGTCCCGTACATCATACTTTCCTTTAATGACATGCCCTCTGGTAAAGGGATGATCCAAGATGCTGGCACGCGAATATATTCTCCGAAACCACCAGAAGTATTCATACCTAAATCATAACCCGTTACAATGATTTGATCGCCTACCTTAATGGTTGCATCTTCACTACTCACAACTTCTCCTGCAGCATCAATTCCTGGCGTATGAGGATATGTCCTCGTAACCCCTTTATTACCCGTGGCTGAAAGCGCATCTTTATAATTTAATGAAGAATAATGAACCTGTATTAATACGTCCCCCTCAGGTAAACTACTTACTTCTTTCTCTACAACGTTTCTTACAAACTGCTTACTTTCTGTTTCGTTCACAACGATTGCTCGGAATGATGTATGATTCACTATGCCCTCTCCTTTATCCGTAAAATTCTTCTTTATTATATAGAAGAAATAAGTGACTCTACTCATTTCTTCTTGGCTATATTTCAACAAATCTTACTTCTCTATTACTTTCTCACAATACATATTTTCATTTCTACTAAAACAACTTATACTTATTCTACATCTTAAAAATAAAATATAGAAAATCTAACTTTTTATAAATAAATTGAATTTTTACGAAATGTAAATGATTTGTAATGTTTTTTTTCGTCAAATTTCATTATAATAAGTGGATATGAGTGTCGTATTTCAATCCAAATGAAGGAGTACAGTAAATGGAGCAAAACCCATCTTTGCAAGAAAATACACGCAGTAAACCGAAAAAAGGTAAGAAAAAAACAAAAATTATTATAAGCGTTATTCTATTCTTTTTAATAATAGGTGGCGGTTATACTTGGTTTTTAGTAAATAAAGCATCTTCTGCTGTTCGAAATGCCGCACACGATTTAGCACGCGGTGATAAATCTGATTTACGTGATAAAGCTGTAAAACCTATCGCAAATAATGTCTCTGTCTTAGTTATGGGTGTTGATGAAAGCGATGTCCGCGGGAAAGAATATGGTGAAGCTATAAGAACGGATGCACTATTACTTGCAACGTTTAATAAAGATAGCAAAACTGTAAAACTATTAAGCATTCCACGAGATACATATACTTATATTCCAGTGGAAAAGAAAAAAGATAAAATTACACACGCCCATGCATACGGTTCTACTAAAAACGGAAAAGATGGTGGACCACAAGCAAGTATTGATGCAGTTGAAAAATTAATGAATGTTCCTGTCGATTACTTTGTAAAGTTTAACTTCAAATCATTTATGAAAATTGTCGATGATTTAGGCGGGATTGAAGTCGATGTACCAGTTGAATTTACTGAACAAGATAGCAATGATAATGCTGATGCAATTCATCTGAAAAAAGGTGTTCAAAAGCTAAATAGTGAAGAAGCTCTTGCTCTTGCTAGAACGCGCCACATCGATAGTGATGCAATGCGTGGACAACGTCAACAACTCGTTATTGAAGCTATTTTAAAGAAACTAACAAGCGTTGGATCTGTAACAAAAGTTGGTAACATCATTGATGATATTAACGGACAATTCGTTACGAACTTAACATTCGATGATATGCTTTCATTCTATAAGTACGGATCGGACTCGGAAATTGAGAAATTACAAATTCAAGGTGAAGACTGCTATATGGAAAAAGGTGACGATACATGTAGCAAATCTGCTGGTGGCGGCCGAACGTATTACTACAATCCAGATAAAAAAGAATTAGCAACTGTTACAAACGAACTTCGTGCTCACCTTGGATTACCTGCATATACAAAAACAGACTCTAATTCAAAGAAAACAAGCACAGAGAAAACAAAAGAATCTAAGTCGGAAAATTCAAGTGAACGTGAATCAAGTAACAATGAATCTAAAAATAAGAATAAAAATAGCAGTGAAGATACAAAAACATCATCTAACGACAATGAATAAAAAAGAAGCAGTTCTCTATGGAGGTAGAGTGCTGCTTCTTTTTATTTCTTCGGAACCAAAAATCAGAACTTTCTAACTATCTTTTTTAATATTTTTAAATTATAATAAATAGTAGCAATCTATTCCAATTATCAGGGGGCTCATACATATGAAAGCTGCAGTAAAACATAACATCTCAGATTTTAAAGACTACTTAAAATCCAACGATATATACATGGAAGAAAATATAGATGAAAATGACGGTTCTGTTCATTTTTCGGTAGGATTAGAGACCGAAGCTGGCGCAAAAATTCAACTTATCGCTGCATTCCAAAACGAACATCCTACTGTGGATATATACTGCTTCAATGTTGCTCACGTACCTGATGCAACATCAACAAATGATATTTTGCATGTCATCAATGAATTAAACACATCTTACCGATTTGCAAAATTCACGTTAAATAAGCAAAATGCAATTGATATTTCAGCATCACTTGCATTCTCAGAACCAAATTTCAATCCAGCACTTGTCTTTGAACATACGAGAATGCTATATAAATTAGCAAATGACGAATATAAAAACTTAATGAAAGTTATTTGGGCATAAATAAAAGGATGGGCTGCAAGCAGCGCCATCCTTTTATTTCGATAACATATCAATCCACATCTTAACAGCAGTGCCTACAATCAAAATCGATAACATATATTGCAATGCTTTTTGATTGATCCTCTTCCCAACTCGTGCTCCAAGCGGCGCAGCAAAGATACTTGCAATCGCAATAATAAGAGCTGGAATTACAACTACTTGCCCAGTTATCACTTTTCCAGTCGTAATCCCTATTGAGGAAATAAACGTAATAGCGATAGATGTTGCTATTGTTGTACGTATCGGCAATTTTAAAATAACTAGCATAATAGGAACTAATAAGAAAGAACCTCCAGCACCTATAATGCCTGATGCGCCTCCTACAATAAACGCTAACAAGCTTGCTAACCATTTATTATATGTCACTTCACCACTATTATTTCGTTTCGGTACGAACATCATAATAGCAGCTATTGTTGCTAACGCTGCATAAACAACATTGACCGTATGTTCCGCTAATACGTTAGCACCAAAACTCCCTATGAAACTTCCTATTAATATACTAGCTCCCATATACACAACTAGCGTTTTATCCATATCATTACTTTTCCGATAGGCCCATGCCCCTGCAAAAGTTGCAAAGAATACTTGAACCGCTGTAATACCACTTACTTCATGTGACGTATAACTAGTAAATCCTAGCAATACCGGAATGTATAGGATCATTGGATAATTAATAATCGCACCGCCAATTCCAACCATTCCTGATATAAACGATCCTATAAACCCAATTATAAAAAGTAATACGACTAAGCTCATCTTACATCCCCTCCCTTCTAAAAAGAAGGTGAATTAAATGAATAAGTTTACATTCCCATCCGAAGCATCTGCTAAATAAGCTCCTACTCCTGCAAACTCTACCCCTTCCATAATCTCTTCCTCTTTTAACCCTAATAAATCTACTGTCATTTGACAAGCTACAAGTTTAATCCCCTGTTCTTTCGCCAAATCGATTAAATCTGGTAAAGGCATAGCATTATGTTTTTTCATAATACCTTTAATCATCTTTGGTCCCATACCCGCAAAATTCATTTTCGATAATCCCATCTTGTCTGCACCACGCGGCATCATTCTTCCAAATACTTTTTCTATGAAAATTTTCTTCACCTTCACATGCTCATCTTTCCTTAAAGCATTTAATCCCCAAAAAGTATGAAAAATAGTTACCTCTTGATCATACGCCGCTGCACCATTTGCAATAATATAAGCAGCCATCGCTTTATCATAATCTCCGCTAAATAAAACGATTGTTGTTTTCTTCTGTTGTTCCATGTTGTTCTCCCTCCGATTACCTATAGGGGTATTTTGTCATTTATAAAAAAGCTCAAATCATTTATCTCTGTACTATATGATTTTACCTTCCCACGCTAACATACCACCTACCATATTGATTGCTTGAAAACCGTAGCTCTCTAAAAACTGAACTGCTCGTGCACTTCTTCCGCCAGAACGACAAACGATAATATATTCTTTGTTTTTATCCAACTCATGCATTCGAAACTCTAATAGTCCTAGTGGAATGTTACTTGCTTCTGGAATTTTCCCCTCGGCTACTTCTTCTACTTCACGTACGTCTACGATATTTACTGCTTCTTTACGTAACAATTTTTCTTCTAATTCTTTTACTGTCATTTCTTTCATTTTTAATTCCCTCCTCACAAACCATTCATACCACCTGAAACATTGATAACGTGCTGAAACCCTAATTTCTTTAATACCTTTGCTGCTTGCTTACTTCTCATCCCGCTCTGACAAATAACGATTACTTCCTTATTTTTATCTAATTGATTTGCTTTACTAGCTAACTCATTTAATGGGATATTCTGAAACCCTTTCATATGATTTCCTCTATATTCACCTACTGTACGAACATCGATAAATTGCTTCCCCTTTTTTCCCGCTATACTCTTTAATTCTTTTCCACTTATATTTTGAACACCTTTTACCGGTAAAAAACGTGAAATAACAAATCCTGCAGCCAGTACAATGAAGAGCGTACTTAATATTGTATTCATATAACCAACCTCTCTACATTTATGAAACTACTACGCCTTCTTAATCCAAAACTTCAGCACATCAGCTTCTTCTACATGCTTTACGATGTCATGACCACCTTTATTTGCCCACGCTGGAATATCCTTAACTGACCCTTTATCCGTTACATGTACTTCTAACACTTCCCCAGTTTGTAAAGTATCCATCGCTTTCTTCGTTCTTACAATCGGCATCGGACATGCTAAACCTGTCGCATCTAATACTTGTTTTACATCCATCATCTATTCCTCCATTTTTTATTTATTTTATTATTCATGAACTGCACAACGATTTGGACCAATTTCCATTTCACGCTCTTCATCTACACTCGGATGAATCTTCCCCATATTCGTTTGACGAATTTCTTCGTAAGCATTCGGCTGAGGTGGTAAATTCTCCGTTACAACTTTACGAAACTCTCCCTCATCCTCAATATTTAGTCCTGCATTATACGCAAATAAATCTTTTAACTTTGCGCTCACAACACCATTCTCATCCATTTCACTTATTTTTGAATAATGAGCTGGTAACACAATTAAACTTTGAGATAGCTCTTTATATCGGCTATATAAAGTATTACGTAAATCACTTACCCAATCTTCAGCCTTTCCAGCAAGATCTGGACGCCCAATTGAATCTACAAATAAAATATCGCCTGATAATAAATAGGAATCATCTACAATAAATGATGTACTTCCAATCGTATGCCCGGGTGAGTATAATGCATCAATTTCAATTTTAGTACCCCCCACCGTAATGACGGATCCTTCAACGAGCGGTTTATATGAGAAAACAACTTCCTCTGCATCTTTTGGCGGTAACCAATACGTGCCACCTACTTTTTCAGCTAACTTACGTCCGCCAGAAATGTGGTCTGCATGTAAATGTGTATCCATTACATTCGTAATCGTAACGCCATGCTCTTTCGCAAACTCTTCATATGCTTCAACTGTTCTTACTGCATCAATAACTGCTGCTTCACCATTTGAAACGACCATATAAGATAAACAGCCTTTTCCAAGGCGGTTAAATTGATATATACTCCCGCCATTTTTTAAATCTCCAACTTTTATAGGCTTTACATATTCACTCCATGCCTTCATACCACCAGCTAAATAATAAATATTTTCTAATCCAGCCTCTGTTAATTGCTCTGCCACAAATATAGAAGACCCTTCTTTTGCACACACTACTAAAACATCTTTATCTTTAGGTAATTCACTTACAATATGATCTACACCATCTAACAAATCAAAATACGGTTTATTTATAGAAGAAACTTGTTTCCCTTCAATTTTCCAATCTTCATAATCCGTCTCATTTCGAACATCTAAAATAAACAACTCTCCGAATAAAACTTTCTCTGCAACATCTTTTGCTTGTAACGATTTAACGTTCATCTTCTTACCCCCTGAGGTATATTTTCGTTTAAAAAAATTTAATTCTCTATATCCCCTTGCCACTCTAACATACCTGGAATGACATTTGTCACATTTGAATACCCTTTATCTTTCAACATTTGGCAAGCTACATCACTACGGTTACCAGTTCGGCAAACAACATAAATTTGCTTCGCCTGATCTAATGCTGCTCTGTCTAATTCTCCTAACGGCACCGAAATGGCTGAGGGAATATGACCAAAAGCGAATTCCGCCTCTTCACGAACATCTACTACAATACACTCTTCACCACTTAATAATATCTCTTCCAATTCCGAATTCGTAATCGTATGAGGATATTTCACTACTTCATTCACTTCATGCTCGTGTGCTTTTCTAACGTAATGCATCAATAGATCTCCTTCGTGTTTCGTCCCGATGTACTGATGACCTACTTTACTCGCCCAACTTTGTATATCTACAGTAGACCCTTTATCTGTTGCCTGAACTTCAATCACTTGCCCTGATGTCAAACCTTCCATCGCCTTCTTCGTCTTCACAATCGGCATCGGACAGGCCAAACCTTTACAATCTAAACTCATATCCACTTTTATACTCATAGTCGATTCCTCCATAATTTATATACATATACCTGTAGGGGTATATTAAAATGTTTTTGAAAATCTGTCAACACTTATGTTTGACAGATTATCGGCTTTTTACAAGTAATTGAACAGCTTCTTTAATTAACTCTTCATTTGAACCATTACCGCTTTCAAACTGCTCACGCAAACATTGCTCTAAATTTGTTCCCACAACAAGTCCAATTGTACGATCAAGTGCGGAACGAGATGCCGTTAACTGTGTAATAACCTCTCGGCAATCTTTTCCTTCTTCCATCATACGAAGTACACCACGAACTTGCCCTTCAATACGTTTCAATCTATTTTTCATATCTTGATTATATTCCATTGTATAATCACCTCATTACCATTATGTCACCATTTATAACTTATGACAATATATTATACCCTATAGGGTATTTTGCAAACCCCTATTTTTAATGTTTATCTTATATGTTCACAAAACAAGAAGTGAAACCTTAATATACAACACGTTCTGGTAATACTGTCCCATACAATTTAAAGCCACCATCTACATTCTTTACCTTATATCCTTTTTCCATTAACATACGCGCTGCAACATACCCTCTCATACCAAGTTGGCAAGTAATATATATTTCTTTATCTACCGGCACTTCATCCAAACGATCACGTAATTCATCTAACGGAATATTAATAGAGCCTTTAATCATTCCTTGCTTTAGTTCATTAGGCTCTCGAACATCAATAAGATATCCACCATTTTCAACAATACGATCTATTTCATGCCATTGTACTGTGTCCACAAAACCATCCACTATATTACTTGCCGCATACCCTACCATGTTTACCGGATCTTTTGCAGAAGAATAAGGCGGAGCATATGATAATTCTAAATCTGGCAAATCAATTACAGTTAAATTTGCTTTTATGGCTGTTGCGATAACATCCATACGCTTATCTACACCGTCACGTCCTAACGCCTGCGTTCCATAAATTTTTCCACTATCTTTATTAAAAATTAATTTTATTAGCACTGGCGTAGCATTCGGATAGTATCCCGCATGCGAATTTGCCTGTACATGTACTACCTCATAGGGTATATTTAATCGTTTTAATATTTTCTCATTTACTCCCGTCGAAGCAACTGTTAAATCAAAAACTTTAGCTATAGAAGTTCCCATCGTACCTTTATATAAAGAATCCGTATGACCATGAATAATATCTGCTAACATACGACCTTGACGATTAGCCGGCCACGCTAAAGGAATCATCGTTTCTGTTTCAGTAACAAAATCTTTCACTTCAATCGCATCACCAATTGCATATATATGTGGATCCGACGTTTGAAATTTTTCATTTACTTTTATCGTTCCTCTAACTCCTAGGGTTAATCCTGCATCCTTCGCTAAACTACTCTCTGGTTGTACACCAATTGCTAAAATAATCATATCTGTTTTTATAATTGAACCACTTTTTAAACGTACAACAGTCCCGCTCTTTTCTAATGCATCTACACCATCTTCAAAAACAAGCTCAACATTGTGATTTTTCATATGCTCATGTACATATGCTGCCATTTCATAATCGATTGGTGGCATCACTTGATTTGCCATCTCTACAAGCGTAACATCAATTCCACGTTCTCTTAAATTTTCAACCATCTCCACGCCAATAAATCCGCCACCAATAACCGTCGCATGACTTGGTTTCTGCTCATCAACGTATGCTTTAATACGATCTGTATCAGGTACATTTCGTAACGTAAATAACGCCTTCGCTTCTTCAATACCTGGAATAGGTGGAACAATTGGTTTTGCTCCTGGTGACAGAATTAACACATCATATTCCTCGTTATATGTTTCATTTGTCGTTACATTCTTTATAGTAATTGTTTTCTCTTCTTTATTAATCTGTACGACTTCGCTCAATACACGTATATCTAAATTAAAACGCTTAGACATCTTTTCAACAGTCTGTACTAATAATTTTTGTCTTTCTGTAATGACATCGCCAATATAGTATGGTAATCCACAATTTGCAAATGAAATATATTCACCGCGCTCCACCATAATAATTTCATCTTCTTCACTTAAACGACGAAGTCTTGCAGCTACTGATGCCCCGCCGGCAACTCCACCTACTACTATAATTTTTCTAGACATATTTCAAACCTCCATCTTATTTATTATTGAATTTTCTCATATATCACATACACGAAACCTATACCTGTATGGGTATATGATAAATTATAAAAAATGTAATTTCAATCAATATGTCTTTCTTTCACAAATTTGAAACAAATAAAAAAGAACTTAGACATCTCCAAGTTCTTCACGAATGAAGCAAGCAATCGCTCCATTGTCATACTTCCTATAATTTCTTTGTAAAACTATAATCCATGTCTCCACCTAATGCTATAGCTGTATCACCAGTTTCTCTAAAATCATGTGTATATATTTTTTCAAATGAACCGAAATCTACTTGCTTATAAAATTCAAAACAAGGGAAACCATCATGCTCTCCTTGAACATCAATACTGCCGTCCTTTTTCACACATACATTTAATACATAATCCACAGGAGGCGCATATACATTTAATGGATTACTTGCACTCGCACTCATTTTGAATTGCACACCGTCAGAATTCCATGTGATATTAGTACACACAATATTTTCTGTACTTGCTTTCCCTGTTCTTTTACTCACAGAACCATCTGGACTTGTAACCTTCTCGGTCGTAATACCCGTGTTCGCATATGAAAACACTTCTTCTTTATAGAAATCAACTACTACCTCTTGCTCAACTCTAGAGCGCATCGTATTTACCGCATGTGGTGTAAATTCACGCGAATCACCTTCGAATTGAATTATTTTTCCTGTTTCCATATCCTTCTTAGCTTCTGTCCAAGAAATTGGAATAAAGACACTGGCTCTAATTTTTACGATATTAGTCATAAGAAACACCTCTATAATTTTATTTTAGATACTGAATACTATTAAATAAAACAAGCCATAATTTCAATCCTAAAACCAATAGATTTCTCTTTTACTTTTCTACTTCCTTCTAAAAAATAGTGCTATATTTACGTTTAGACTGTCATTTTAAAGTTATATTCCATCTCTCCAGCTAGTGCTGCTGGAGTATCATTTGTTTCTCTAAAATCATGTGTATATATTAATTCAAACGAACCAAAATCTACTTGTTTATAAAATTCATAGCAAGGGAAACCATCATGTACACCTTCAACATGCACAGTACCATTTTTATTAACTCGTATAGCCAACAAATAATCAGCTGCAGGTGCTGCCGCATTTAACGGATTACTTGCACTTGCTCTCATTTCAAATGAAACTTCATCCTCGCCCCATACGATATTAGTACATACAATATTTTCTGTACTTGTTTCTCCCTTTTGATACTCAATTGAGCCATCTGGATTTGTAATCTTCACTGTGACGATACAAGCATCTGCATATGTGAAAATTTCTCTTTTATAAAAATCAATATTCACTTCTTGTTCTAATCTTGAACGCTTTGCGTTCACAGCGTATGGTGTAAACTCACGTGCATCTCCAGCATATTCAAATGATCTTCCTGTTGCAGGATCCTTAATAGGTTCCAACGATGCATATGGTGCAAAGACACTCCCTCTAATTTTTACGATATTAACCATGTGAAACCTCCATTGATTCTAATGTTATACAATAGGTATTACATATAGTCAACTTAATTGACTACAAGCGCGGAGGTTATATACATGGATCAAACATTTAACAAGTTAGATCTTACTTCACTTTTATCATTATCCTTTAGTACATTAATTACTGAGCTACATGACAGATTAAGTGAATTGGGATTTGAGGATATTAGACCAGCACATGGATTTATGTTTAAACGCATTCTTCCTAATGGAGCGACTGGTATAGAACTAGCTGAGTATTTAGGGGTTTCTAAGCAAGCTGTAAGTAAAATGGTCGATTCTCTTGAGAATAGTGGCTACGTTACACGTAAAATACACCCTACTGATAAAAGGGGTAAAATCATTATTTTAACCGAACGTGGTTTAGCAGTAATGAAAGCAAAAGAAGAAATAGTAGCTGAAATAGAGCAGCGATGGATTGAAAACATAGGTACAGAACGAATGCAAATGCTAAAAGAAGATTTAACAACATTCGTTACTAAAGAAAATACAGAGAAGTTATCATCAAATATACGACCTGTCTGGTAAACAAAAACTCCATATAAAAAACGAATCCATTTTGATTATTCTTTTTCAAAATGGATTCGTTTTCTATAGCTGTATTAAAAATCATTAATTTCTTTAAATTTTATTCTACTGAATATATTTTTTACGCGTTATATAATTCCATAACTCTCTTCGCAACCAACTCCGCAGTATTCTCCCCCGGTGGCATCAATAAATTCGTAACCGGTCCATACACAACAGGGCTTAATTCCACTTCATATCCACCATATTCAAACTCTTCCCTTGTCGGTAAGTAACCAATATATCCATTCATATATCCACCAAAGAAAGCTAGTTCATTTTGAAGACTTTCTTTCATTTCTAACGCAGTTTCTGAAAAAGGTTCCAGTGGTATACCAGCGAACATACCATCATTAACTTGAAACAGTTGAACTTCTAAATCAATACGTAACTGCCGAATACCTTGCTTATATTTCTCTAAAACGATAGTAAGCCATTTATCCGTATTCACACCCCACTGCTTCTCCGCCAATTGAGCCATGCTTCGTATCTCATTCATTTCAGGAATATCTTTCAACTTCATTTGCATCGTACTCGAAACTGTTCTTAAATTTACAATTGGGCTATATGTAACTGTTGGCAACATCGTTAATACATGTCCACTAACTGTGTAAGCCATTTGCTTTACTGCTTCCCTTGAACCGCGATACTTCGCATTTACATTACCAGCAGCTCCTTGCACAATAATAACAGGGCAATTTACTATTTTCTCAAGAATCTCCCTCGTCATTCCAGGATAATCCGCTGATAATACATCGCTATCACCTTTTAAAACATTCGGATGCGCAGTACAAAATACTACAATCCCAGATAGCTCCTTCGTTTCAGCATTTCTTATCGCTAACATGCCAATTCGTTTATCTACAACACCCTCTATATTTGTTCCCATCTTCGCTCTTCCATCAGATGTTCTCTCTCTTCGGTTGACACCAATATCACCTGTCGTAACACCCCATCCAACTTCGCACAACTTCAAATTGTTATTCGCAGTAACAGCACCTTGCACTACATTATTTACTAAAATCGTTTTATACGACTTTACTAAAGGTTGCTCACCAACAGTTTCCGGACCAGAGTGTGTATGTGTATAAACAACTGTTATTCGCTCAAATGGCACATGAAGCCTACTCGCTACTCGCTCACGAATCATATTCGTATCTTCTACTAACATCCCAATATTATCAATACTTATAAACACAGTTTTCATTTCATCTTTTTCAAATACAAAAACTGTCCCATAAATACGCTCTTCAATATTATTTATTCCGGTCTCTCTATGGTATCCGACAAAATCAATCCCGACAGGCGGCGTAATCTCCACCTTGCATACCCCTATTCTGCTCATTTGAATCGCTCCATTTCTCTATGTAATTCCCTTTTTTCAAGAATAGCATATTTGACCTTGTTCCAAATAAAAAAGAACGGACATAGCATTCTATGTCCGTTCTTTTCATCACACATACTTCCGATGCACCATCTTCCCATCATAAGAAAATACTACGCCCTTACTCTCCACAATGGACTCCATATGCACCGTTCTTCCCCAAAGCTGATGAAGATATGGTAATACCTTTTCTAAGTATTTTAAATCGAGCTCGATTCCTTCGTAACTATGTTTAATGTACAATTCTCCGTTCTTTAAGTAGTCTCCGTCTTCTACTACTAAGTACGGGAAGCCACCATTTGTACGCATATTTACGAGCTGATCACGTACATGTTCCCACTCTTTATCTATTACTTTATATTCTTTTCCTTGGCGCTGGAATAAGTACATATCTTCTCTCATTACGAGGTCTTTATTTAAGTAGTTTCTTAAGAACGATACGTCCCATTCAATTTCGCGTACTTCAAAGATTTTATCACGACCAGACCCTGGTTTTACACCGCGTCGCTTCATTTCTTCTGTCGGGTTATTGTAGCGTTCTTCAATATCTTCGAACATTTTAATACCCAGGTAGTATGGGTTAATGCTTGTTTTTGATGGTTGAACTACACCTGCATTAAGCTTTGCGAATTCAATCGCTTCAGAAGATGTTAAGTCCATTTCACGGAGTATGCGTTGATGCCAGTACGAAGCCCAACCTTCGTTCATGATCTTCGTTTCAAGCTGCGGCCAGAAATATAACATTTCCTCGCGCATCATCGTTAATATATCGCGCTGCCAATCTTCTAGCTCACGGCTATATTCTTCAATAAAGAGTAGTAAATCTTTCTCTGGTTGCGGCGGAATTTTCTTCTTTTTATGCATATTAGGTCGTTCTCTCTTTTTGTTTCGATCATCTAAATTCCATAAATCATCGTACTGTGATATCCTTTTCTTTTCTACATCCTCTTCTAAATCTTCAATACTCCACGCAAGTTTCGGACGCATAAGCGATGGATCAATATGCTCTTGAATAGCAAGTACGGCATCCAAAAATGTCTCTACTTCTGCCTTTCCATACTTATGCTCATATGCTTTCACACGTTCAGCTGTTGCAGACATACTTTCTACCATATCTCGCTTCGTATTTGAAAAACGAATATTATTTTTAAAGAAGTCACAGTGTGCTAAAACGTGCGCTACAATTAATTTGTTTTGAATTAACGAGTTCGTATCTAATAAAAAGGCATAACATGGATCAGAGTTAATAACGAGTTCGTATATTTTACTAAGACCTAAATCGTATTGTAATTTCATTCTGAAAAATTGTTTTCCAAAACTCCAATGTGAAAACCTCGTCGGCATCCCATATGCACCAAATGTATAAATAATTTCCGCTGGACATATTTCATAACGCATCGGATAAAAATCAAGCCCAAATCCAGTCGCAATTTCCGTAATTTCCGCAATCGCATATTGCAGTGCTTTATCGTCACTTGCTCTCATTATTTTCCCTCCTTACACTTTCCCTTAAGAAAGTGTATGATTGGAAACAAGCTTTCATGAGGATTGATTGCATAATAAAAAGACATCCTCATAAAAACGAGAATGTCTCATCTATTACCCTTCAATAATCTCCATCTTCTCCGTAATCGGTGTACGAGCTTTTCCTTCTGGTGCTTTATCGAAATAGCCAATGTGAAGAATTCCAACGATGCGTTGACCTCTTGTTAAACCAAGTCCTTCTATAAATAATGGATTGTAGTTTAATCCGCCTGATTTCCAAACACAACCTAACTCACGTTCCCAAGCAAGCAGTTGGAAGTTTTGCATAAATGCACATGTTGCAGCGTAATCTTCGTCGCGTTGAATTTGACGTGGATCTTCATTAATATAAACAACAATTTGTGCAGGCGTGCTTAAGAAACGATCTGATAAAATTTTACCGCGTTTCGCTCTTTCTTCTTCTGTGAAAGAGTTTAATACTGCATCTACTAATTTCTGGCGGCCTTCTCCAATGTATAATTTACAATTCCATGGTTCACGGTGTTTATGATTCGGTGCCCACGTTGCGTCGTTTAATAATTCAATTAATAACTCTTTATCTACTGCTTTATCTGTAAATGTACGAACAGAACGTCTTTCTTTAATCACATTTGCGATGGAAGTATATGTAGTCATAGTCATATTTTTCTCTCCCTTATTTTCATCTATATGTATACGTTTGTTATTGATATTGATTTTCAATTTCGATTATACCCTAGTTTTTTACTATTAATCAATGTTTTATGTTGGAAAACTTTCAAAACATCATTTCATACTGTGAATAAAAAAACTTAGCTTGTTCACAAGTTTTTCACATTTTATGGAAATGATATGTGTACAGTTTTCCACATTATCTATCTAGGAGGAATTTACATGTACAAAAAAATCGTAGTAAGTATGACTATGGCAGCATTATTATGCGGGATATCTACCTTCCCTGCTTCCGCTGCCACGCCAAAAGAAGTAACATTCCATCATCATAAACCAATTTCAGAAGAAGAAATGCAGTCGCTCGAAAAACTCGGCTATAACAAACATGAAATTTGGAAAGCTGCCCACATTGCAAAAATGAGTAAAAAAGAAATGAAAGACGTTTTAGCTTACTATAAGCAAAATAAATCTTGGGAGACAACAGCCGAGCATTTCGGTGTAGATCCAAGTAAGTTGAAAAAGCATCATATGAATAAAGAAACAAAAAAAGCACTATTGCAAGAATTAGCAAATATGCAAAAATCTACACCAGACGGACTAAAGCAAAAAATGAAAGAATATAATATCGGATTACGTCAGCTCACGGTATTAACAATAATCTCTCAAAAAAGTAATACTCCCCTTGATGATGTGCTAAAAATGAAAAAAGACGGAATGGATATGAAACAAATTGCTGAAAAATTAAATGTAAAAAAAGAAGATGTACGAGCAGAAATGATTAAATTAGTAAAGTCTATTAAGGAAAAGAAAACAAATTAATACACCAAAAAGGAAGAGATTTTCAATACTCTTCCTTTTCTTTATGAACTTTCAATTTTCAAGTATAAATTCCCGTCTTTCCCAAAAACTAACACAAGTAAATGATATATGTTAGGGGTGAGAAAATGTTTCGTTTATCATCTAAAAAATCTAAAAAGACTACTACAAAAACAATTTGTTCTATTCCAGAATTTATATACACCATGAAAGAATCTACCGACTTTGTTTCTTATAACATACTTGAAGATGAAACGTTATGCTTGTTTTATTATAAATCTGTCGTGGAAGCACTTATTATTAAACAATTCATTTTAACTCCTATAAAAAAGAAGGCAGAACACATTCAAAATATCTCTGATTTATATAATATTGTGTCTATTGAAGATATCATTACCTCTCCTTCTATTAATGATATTCGCGAAAAATTATTAGGTGGATATATATTAATACGTTTAAAAAGCAATTCGAATCCCGATCAATATGCCTTAATTCGTGCAGAGAGTACCGTTTTAGGAAAACGGTTATATAATGACACAGAAAATGAGTATAGTGTAATTGGTCCTAAAGTTGGTTTCGTTGAAAACCTTGATACAAATATACACTTATTACGCCGAAATATCGTAACAGAGCAACTCATTTTTAAAGAAGTTACCGTCGGATCTATGTCAAAAACGAAAGTAGCAGTTGCTTATATAGAAGGAGTTACAAATGAACAATTTATCAACACCGCAATACAACGGCTAGAAGACATTGACTTTGATGTCCCGTTTGATGCGACTATGATTGAGCAATTTATTAGTGATAATAGCAATTCACCTTTTCCTGTTCTACTACCTACAGAACGATTAGATCGAGCAATATTTGCATTAATTAGCGGGGAAGTTTTAATTTTAACAGATGGCTCTCCCTATGCTTTATCAGGCCCAACAACGTTACTAGATTTTTTTATTTCGCCAGAGGACTATTATTTACCGTGGATGATTGGTTCATTCTTTCGTATCATTCGTTTTTTCGGGGCTATATTTTCTCTTTTTTCCTCTGCCATTTATACAGCAGCTTTAACATATCATTATCAAATGATTCCTGCCGATTTACTTGGTCCTATTATTTTCTCGAGAGCTAACGTACCTTTCCCGCCTATTCTAGAAGCACTTTTTTTAGAAATTACAATCGAATTGCTGCGTGAAGCGGGAGCACGTTTACCCACAAAAGTCGGACAAACAATTGGGATTGTTGGTGGAATTGTAATTGGGCAAGCATCTGTTGAAGCTGCTTTAACGAGTACGATCTTATTAATTGCAGTTGCTTTATCTGCCCTTGCATCTTTCACAACACCGACTGTAAAGATGTCTTCTACTATCCGTTTGTTACGATTTCCACTTATTCTTTTAGCCGGTGCATTCGGAGGATTAGGTCTTATTGTCGGATTTGTATTTATTTTAGCTCATTTAATTAAATTAAAGTCACTTGGATCACCTTATTTATTACCTTTATATCCATTTCGTGGTTTAGGTGCAGCAGAAGGTTTTTTCCGCTTACCATTTAGCCAAACGGCACAAAGGCCTTCTTTTCTTAGACCAAAATCTAAATGGCGCTATAATCCAAACCAAGCGAAGCAAAAACGTGATGGTGATGGTCAATGAAAAAATTCTTATTGCACCTTATCATTATCTTCTTTTTTCTACAAACCGGCTGTACACAAACGTATATAGTGGATGCGCAGCGTATTATTCATGTCGCTGGATTTGACATCACAAAAAACAAAAGATTCCAAGGAACTATCTTATTTCCAGAATATACACATGGTGTAAAGTCTAAACCAGAAACTCAATCAACATCTGCCCGTTCACTTGAAACTATTGCTTCACGATTAAATGCGAAATCTCCTCACAATGTTGTTGTAGGTCAAATGCGTGTCGTCCTATTTGGAAAAACTCTAGGAGAACGAGGAATGGGGGAAATTATTACTAACTTACAACGTGATCCAAATATTGGGCGTGATATACAACTAGCAATTGTAGATGGGTCAGCTGAAGATCTTTTAAATCATGGAAAACAAAATGGTTCATTATCCATTGTTGATTTACTCGAGCAAAATATACGAAATGAGAACATTCCACAAACCTCATTGAACGTTTTTTTATATAATTACTATTCTTCTGTATGTGATGCCTATGCCCCATATATTGAAACGGACGCTAATCATTCCGTCGTTGTCAAAGGACTTGCTTTCTTAAAAGACGATAAAGTGGTCATGTATACAGATAAAAGACATTCTGTTTTAACAAAATTACTTATTAATCCTACGAAAAATGGACGTTACGAAGCAGCTATAAAAAAGAATAAACATAAAGGCATGGTTGTCATACAAGATTTAGCTGGGAAAAGTAAATATGATATAGATCAAACTGGCGACATACCAAAAGTAAAAATTCATTTAAAATTAGATGGATTAATTAAAAACTCTCCTAATTGGATTGATTTAAGAAAAAAAACAAATATCAATTATATAAAAAAACAAATTGAGCGAAATGTTGAAAAAGACTGTGAAAGGTTAATCAAGCAATTTCAAGAAAAGGAAATTGACCCTTTAGGAATACGCGATGAAATTAGAAGTCATACGAGAAAATGGAATATAAAACAAATTCGAAATATGTATCAAAATATAGCTGTGGATGTAAATTTAGATATTAATATTGTTCAATCCGGAATCGGGGAATAGTGAGGTGAAATAAGCAATGAATACAATGAATAAAACAAAAACAGTCTCTCCATATTTTGCATTTATTTTACTGCATTCTCTTCAAATCGGAATAGGAATTCTCGGATATCAACGTGTAATTTTAAAAAATGCAGGTTATGATGCTTGGATTTCTCTTATTATTGCGGGGTTTGCAACTCATATTGTACTGTTTTGTATGCTAAAAATGCTTGAAAAAGACGGAGATTTAATTAGCATTCATACAACAAGCTTTGGAAAGTGGCTTGGATCCATATTTTCTGTAATTTTCACTCTTTATTGCTTATTATTTTGCCTTACTGTTCTTCGTACATATATGGAAGTAATACAAGTTTGGATTTTCCCTACCATTAAATTATGGAAACTTACCCTTATGTTTTTATTAGTGACTTACTACATTATAAAAGGCGGATTTCGCTCTGTGACAGGAATATGCTTTTGGGGAGTCATTCTTCCTATTTTCGTTGTATTCTTTTTAATTTATCCAATGAAATATGCACATTTCCGTAATATTTTACCCATCTTTACACATTCACCTTTTGACATACTTATATCGGCAAAACAATCTGCATTAGAATTTCTCGGTTTTGAAACAATCCTTATCTTCTATCCATTTATTGAAAAAGGAAAATCTTTAAAAAGATGGGCCCATGCAGGAATTGTTTTTAGTACCTTAATTTATGTAGTTTTAGCCATCGTGTCCTTTATGTATTATAGCGAGGGACAACTAAATCGTACTATATGGCCTACTTTAACGATGCTAAAAATAATTAAAGTCCCTTTCATTCAACGCTTTGAATACATTATTATTTTCGTTTGGTTTTTAATTATTTTGCCAAACCTTTGTTTAACCATTTGGTCATCTTGTCAAACGATGAAGCGTTCCTTTCATATTTCATTTAAATTTACATTACCATTTTTTATTTTCATCGTCTTTATAGCTTCTTTATTTTTCACAAACCGCGAAAGTATCAATGCATTAAATACGGTACTGTCTCAAGCTGGCTTATATATTGTATACGCTTATATCCCAATTTTATTTCTATTCCATTCACTACGATGGCATTTCAAAAATCGGTCGAAAAAATCTTCACCCGACACATCGTAATCTCTGATACAATTTGATTAATACATTTGTAAAGGGGACAAGCGTATGAAGAAATATGTATTTTCTTTACTTGCAGTACTGAGTTTAATTCTTGCTGGTTGCGGAAGCACTGGTACAAACGAAAAAAAATCATCTGAATCAAAAGAAGAGCATGACCACGCATCGCATACTCAACAAGCTGACATTCAAGAAAAAACAAAAGGAGTCGACACACTTCCTACCTTCCTAGACAAGCTTGATCCACAAATGAAAGATATATACACTGTCGCTGGGCAAAATGCAGAGCTATTAGATTGGATTCCATGTTACTGCGGTTGCGGTGAGAGTGTAGGACATAAAAATAATAAAAATTGCTTTATTCGTGAAATTAAAAAGAATGGTGAAGTTGTTTGGGATTCCCATGCAACGACTTGCGTCAATTGCCTAGAAATCGCAGTTGAATCTGCTTCGATGAAACAAAAAGGAAAATCAACGCTGGAAATTCGCAACTATATTGACAATAAGTATAAAGAAGGATATGGAAAACCAACACCTACGCCAATGCCAAAAGCTTAAAAACGAGGATACACCTCGTTTTTTCGTTTCATTCACTTTTTTTCTTAACAAATTCTTTCAAGTGTATTTCTCCTTACTTGTCACACACTATATATAACTCCTCAGTAAGGAGGGTACACAGTGCAAACATATAACGACTATGACAAAGCTCTCTATTACACATATAGCTGTAATTGGGATAAATTACTCGTTCTTATGGTTCAAACGAACGATCAACTATTTTCTAAGCGTATTGAACATTTTTTACACGCTTATCAATACAGTAAAGAAATGCCAGAAGTTGATAAACAATTGCAGCTCCTATTTCAATATATTGACCACGCATCCCAAAAGTCACATATAGAAGAAGTAGAGCAAATTCAAATGTAAAATATAGCGCTATTCTCTTCAGGAGAATGGCGCTTTTTTAAATATCGATATCAATAAAAGTTTTTCCTTATAAAACTTTTATTGATAAACATATTTTTTCTTTCTTTTCTGTGCCACTTCATACTATAATTTAGTATGTAACTATTATAAGAGAGGTATAAAATATGGGACGAGAAAAAAAGCAAGAATATGCTTTACTTACCGCATGGGGAGCTTCTTTTATCGCTACACTAGGAAGTCTTTATTTTTCCGAAATCATGAAATTTGAGCCTTGTGTACTTTGTTGGTATCAACGTATTATTATGTATCCATTCGTTTTATGGCTTGGTATCGCTGTAGCAAAGAAAGATTATCGCATCGCAAGTTATTCTTTACCAATTGCAAGTATTGGTGCTTGTATTTCTTTATATCACTATGCAATTCAAAAAGTCGCTGCATTTTCAGCAGCTGGGGCAGCTTGCGGCCGTGTACCTTGCACCGGAGAATTTATAAACTGGTTTGGTTTTATTACAATCCCGTTTTTAGCACTTATCGGCTTTATTACAATCGCTGTATGTAGTTTTATTGTAATAAAAAACAAATAAGGAGATGAATCCATGAAAAAAATGCTTATATTTGGTGGTATTATTATCGCCCTGTTTGCAGCAATTTTCGCTGTCACACAAATGGAAGAAAAAAATGCTACTAGCCAAAAAATTGATAATGCTACTGAAAGTAAGACAAATGGCCCTGACTACTATGCAAACAAAATCTCTCTTTCAGATCTTCAAAAGAATTTAAAAGAGAACAAAGAAGAAACAGTATACTTTTATCAAACATCTTGCGTTCATTGTCAAAAGCTATCTCCTGTCGTAGTACCAATGGCTAAAGACTTGAACGTTGATATGAAAGTTATGGATATTGAAAAACTAGATGCTCCTTGGGATGAATATAAAATTAAAGGAACTCCAACAATCATTCACTTTAAAGATGGCAAAGAAGTAAGCCGTATTAGTGGTGAACAACCGAAAGACAAATTAAAAGAATGGCTTGAGCAAACGAAGAAATAACGAGAAAAGGAAACTCCTTCTACACATGAAATGGGCATAAAGTCCCAAACTAATGTATAAGGAGGGGGTTTTATGCCAGAAGTGAAATGTTCTGTTTCCAATTGCTCATTTTGGGGACAAGGTAACTTTTGTCAAGCAAGTGCAATCATTGTTCAACCAGATGCACAAGAAACTGGTTCGGATACAAATGATTCATATACAAGCGCGGTTTTAACAAACGAGACGTTAGAAAGTTCTGTAACAACGAGTGTAGAGACTTGTTGTCATACATTTAAGCCAAAATATTAAACAAAAAAAGCATACGAGTACTCGTATGCTTTTTTACATTCCTCTCCAAAAATCATGCATGATAAAAAAGTACAAAATAACGAGAACAACTGTCCCACATAAGGTAATGCGCCGATATATACTCTTCTCTCCTTCTCTTGCTTTCACAAATGCCCAAATAAATCCGAAGAACAATATTAAATCAACATATGGAACATAAAAAGAAAAAACGAGAAACGCATACAAATACACGATAAATAAACAGGTCGTTACTAAGAAAATTTTAAAAGCAAATTCACTTTTCATAATGTAACCGTCCCCCTATCTGTACTGTATTATATTCAGCAAAATACAATAGTTGCAGTTAAACTCGAAGTAGAAATAAGCTACCGTCTATAATACGGTAGCCTATAACGGAACATTATATTTCCGTTTATATATATTACTTAAAACCGAAGAAGGAATTTGCTCATAACGAATTTTTTCTCCTGTTTCATCCACAATATACAAATTGTTTCCTATATAATATATTCCATCTTTTCGTTTTGAATACACTGGATATCTTTCGTTTGGCAATACCGTTTTCACTTTTGTTAACTGCCCATTTGGTTCTTGCCAATATATATCGGCACGGTCTACTAACGTAAGCATGCCAATTTGCTCTTCTTCTACTTTACGACCATTCCAGCTCACAACGCGGTAACCAAGCTTATTCGCTTCATATTCGGGGCTCGTATGAAAACGAGAAATGATCACTTTTGTTTGCAATTGGACTCGGTCATATAACCATTGTATATCCCTGTCATGCATGCGAATACAGCCATTCGATTCTCGGCTTCCAATCGTCCATTCCCGATTTGTTCCATGAATCGCGTACTCCTTTTTATCCAAACCTAACCAACGCGTACCGAGAGGATTATTCGGTGCACCCCCAGCTATTTTTTTTCGATGATATTCTTTATTTTTAAATTTAGTTATAATACAAAAACTACCTTCAGGCGTAGGTGTACGGTCTCTTCCAGTTGTTACGGGGAATGTCTTTGTATAATTTCCATTTTCAAAAAAAGATAATTGGTTTGTCGTAAGATTCACTAATATTAGATGATCTGTATCAGCAAAAGCACTAACCGGTAGGATGAAAAATAATAGTATGACGAAACATAATTTTTTCATCTATATCCCTCCCCTAGCGCTCAATATAATAAGTGGAATTAGCTTTACTTTGCTCTTATAAATGAAAACTATCCATTTACAATAACGCCCCCATTTACATGTATCATTTGTCCGGTAACATAGGATGAATCGCCAGACGCTAAGTATACGTATGCTGGCGCTAATTCATATGGTTGACCAGGTCTTTGCATCGGGACATTGCTTCCAAACTGAGAGACTTTCTTCTCATCAAAGCTTGACGGGATAAGTGGTGTCCAAATTGGTCCCGGCGCAACACCATTTACACGAATTCCTCTTTGCACTAACGACTGAGAAAGTGATCTTGTAAAAGCTACGATTGCTCCTTTCGTTGCCGAGTAATCAATTAACGTTTCATTTCCTTCATATGCAACGATAGACGCCGTGTTTATAATGACATCGCCTTGCTTTAAATGAGAAAGTGCTGCTTTCGTAACGTGAAAATAAGAAAAAATATTAATACGAAAAGTCTTTTCTAGCTGTTCTGCTGTAATATACTCTAATCCTTGCTGCGGATATTGCTGCGCGACATTATTTACTAAGACATTCAAACTACCTAGCTGCCGAACGGTCTCTTCGACAATATCTTTACAATGCTGTTCATTACTTAAATCACCCGGCAACAACACACACTTTACCCCTTCTTGTTCTACATGTTGTTTCGTCTCATTTGCATCTCCATCTTCATCTAAATAAGCAATCGCGATATTTGCTCCCTCTTTTGCAAAAGCGATGGAAACAGCTCTTCCAATCCCACTGTCTCCTCCTGTAATTAATATATTTTTTCCTTTTAACTTTTCACTTCCTTTATAATTTGGATCTTCAAACTGCGGAAGTGGATTCATTAATGATTCAATACCAGGCTGTTTATTTTGATGTTGCGCAGGCATTGTTACAAAGTTTTTTTGCTGTGGCATAGCTTCTTTCAACTCCTTTTCCTTATAATGCGCACAATAAAAACTGAAATTCGCACATCGGTTTACGATTAATATTCGAATTTAAGACACAAAATATGAATTGTTATAAACTTTTTATGCAAAACTATTGCAAAATAGTTAAAAAACGAATATTATATATAACTGTTGTGAAAATCATTCGTAAACAGAAAGGATGTTTATATGTTTAACCTTTCAAAACATAAAACTTCTATTAAAACTGAAATTATGGCAGGTATTATTACCTTCTTAACAATGGCATATATCATTGTCGTAAACCCTGTCATCCTTGGAGATGCAGGAGTTCCATTTGAACAAGCATTTACAGCAACAATTATCGCTGCTGTTGTCGGAACATTATTTATGGCGATCTTTACAAACTTACCAATCGCAATTGCACCAGGTATGGGATTAAATGCTTACTTCTCTTACTCTGTTGTAAAAGCTCATGAAGGCATGACTTTCGCAATTGCATTCTCTGCTGTATTCGTAGCAGGTATGATTTTAATTTTGTTATCATTCACATCTTTCCGTACAAAATTAATGGAAGCAATTCCTGAAAACTTAAAACATGCAATTACTGCTGGTATCGGTCTTTTCATCGCCTTTATCGGTTTACGTTTAACAGGTATCGTTACAAAAAATGAAGCAAACTTAGTTGGACTTGGTGATCTTCACTCTGCTCCAGTACTACTAGCATTAGCTGGACTTGGAATTACAATTGTCCTTATGTCTTTAAATGTAAATGGTGCACTATTTATTGGAATGCTATTAACTGGTATTATCGCTTACTTCACAGGACAATTAACATTCTCAAACGGCGTTACATCAATGCCTGGATTACCAGAAGGAATCATCGTTTCCAATCCAATGACTGCTGTATCTGATGTAATTAACTACGGATTATACGGCGTTGTATTTTCATTCTTCCTTGTTACATTATTCGATACAACAGGTACATTACTTGGCGTTGCTCAACAAGGTGGATTTATGAAAGACGGAAAGCTTCCAAAAGCTGGACGAGCTCTTCTATCTGACTCATTCTCAGCAACAATCGGTTCTATGTTCGGAACAACACCATCAACAGCTTACATTGAATCATCTGCTGGTGTTGCAGCTGGTGGTCGTACTGGTTTAACAACTGTTACAGTAGCTGTTTTATTCGCACTAGCAGCATTCTTCGGACCATTAGTAAGTGCTGTTTCTGGTGTATCAGCTATTACTGCACCATCATTAATTATCGTTGGTAGTCTTATGATGGGATCAGTTCGCCACATTGATTGGGATGCATTTGATGAAGCATTCCCAGCATTCTTAGTAATATTAAGCATGCCACTTACATCAAGTATCGCAACAGGTATCGCACTTGGATTTATTTCATACCCACTTATGAAAGTCGCAAAAGGTAAATTCCGTTCTGTTCACCCACTTGTGTATGTATTCGGAATCTTGTTCGCTTATCAATTAGTTTTCTTACCACATTAAAATCCCTCATAAAGAGGGATTTTTTCATAAATAAAAAAGTAGAGCATCGAATTCGATGCTCTACTTTCCTTTTGCAACAATCATACGAAAGTCTTCTCCACAGCCTAATACTTATTTTTGTAAAAACGACTGTAAATCTGCAAACTGTCTCTTTGCATCTTCATAGCCTTGCTCATATAGATTTTGTAGTTTTGCTGTATCTTTTTCCATACGATCTACTTGAAGCGGCACTTCCGGACGAATAACAAATAAATTCCCAGCTTGTTCTTCTTTTTCAATGTAGTGAAGTGTTTCATTATACACTTCATAACGATTCAACATCGTGTTAACAAGGTTCGGATATTTTTTATAAGCTTTCGATGCAATCCAGCCAAATTTTGATTTTTTCTTCGCATAACCATGGTTTCTCGTCAAGATAACGACTGATTTTTTAAACCCATCTTCCTGTGCTTTACGAACTGGAATCGGATCAGAAATCCCGCCATCTAACAATTGCTTACCTCGGTAATTTACTACTGGTGCAATGAAAGGTAATGAACTAGATGCTTGTAATAAATTTAGTGCATCATCATTCGTTCCTTCTTTTTCAAAATAAATAGACCTTCCTGTTTCACAATCCGTCGTCCCTACAAGGAAACGCTCTGGGCTATTAAAGTATGTTTCAAAATCAAACGGTACATGCTTTTCTGGAATCTCATGAAAAATGAAATCCATATCAAATAGCTGACGTTTTCTCCATAAGTTTTTATATGATAAATATTGTGGGTGTGATGCATAATCAATATTGACCGTTTTATTTCTATTTCTTTGTCTGGAAAGATACGACGCTGCATGACAAGCACCAGCTGATACACCGATTACATATGGAAAATATAAATCTTGTTCCATAAAGTATTCTAATATCCCGCCCGTATATACACCACGCATACCGCCGCCTTCTAATACTAACCCCGTATTTTCAAGCATGTTATTCTCTCCTCTTTATATATTGACTCTTTAATTATTCACCATGTTAAGTATCTTTTTCTATTATATATGAGTTCTTTTAGAAATTATATTCAAAAGTCTTGAAATGAAGGAGTTTTTTCTTCCAATTATATTTCCAAATGACCGGAGACATCCTTTATAAACCTTTGAATAAAATCTTGCTCTTCTTTCGTATATCCATCTAAAAGTAACAGCCACTTTTCTTCAGCTTGTTTATGCAATTTATCATGAGCTTTATATATTTCATTTCCGCTTTCTGTTAAGCGAAAGAAAATTTCTTTTTGATTATCTAACATTTGCATCTTCTCAACGAATTGCTTTTGAAACAACTTTGTACAAATTTTAGAGATTGCCCCCTTCGTCATCCCCATTTCTGTCGTAATAGCAGTTACATTCATCAGAGCATTTTTTCCGATACACTCGATCACATGTAGTTCAGATAAAGACATACCACTTATACCTGTTTCACGAAGAAACTTCTCATTTTGCCCTTTCAAATGTTCTTCTTTTTTATGCAAAAGTGTACGAATGTCCGAAAGTATTTCCACTTGTTTCATTGTACGTTCCAATCCGTTCGCCCCCTAGGTTTCCAAAGAAACAATTTAACTATATACCATTTTAAAATCATTTTTTCATATTTACAAGTGAGAAAATTATGTTAAAATAAATTTAGTTTCCAAGGAAACTAAAATACAAGGAGGTTAACATAATGAAAAAATCCAAACTACATTTCATTTTATACGTTGTCTGTATGAGTGCCTTACTCGGTTCCTTCGCTCAAAATATTTACACACCTATTTTGCCTATGATTCAAGCTTCTTTTCACACTTCTCTTTATCTAGTAAATTTAACAGTTTCACTATTCACATTCGTTCTTGCAATTATGCAGCTCATATATGGACCTTTAATTGATACAAAAGGGAGAAAATCTATCCTTATCCCTAGTTTAATCATTAGTACAATTGGTTCAATCGGATGTGCTTTTTCGGCGAACGTTTATTTATTTCTATTTTTTAGAACTGTTCAAGCTATAGGAATAGCGGCTATACCTGTAGTCGCAGCAACGATTATAGGCGATTTATTTGAAGGAAAAGAACGCGGAGAAGCAATGAGCCTTTATCAAATGTTACTTGCTCTCGCACCTGCGATTGGCCCTCTCATTGGTGGTTATCTCGGCAGTATAAATGGCCACGTATCCGTATTTCTGTTTTTATCTATACTTGGCATTCTCTTATTAATTATAAACATTTCACTACTTCCAGAAACAAAACCAACTGTAATTAAGCAACCGCAAGCAAAAAAGAAGTACTCGTTTATCTTAAAAAATAAAACTGGATTTTCTATTACTCTTATTGGCTTTATTCAATTTTGTATTTACTTTTGCTTCCTCGTTTTTTTACCGAGTATTTTAACAAATTTATTTCACTTAACTATAAGTAAAATTGGTCTTATATTTGTACCAATGTCCCTTTCCATCATGTTAGGATGTTATTGCTACAAGTTTTTGCAAAAAAGCCTCACGACAAAGCAAGCTTTATTCACTACTAGTTTCTTCAATATTATATGTGTCACTTTATTCTCTTTCACATATAGCATCAACATCCCATTCATCATTATCGGCACCTCTTTATACGGTTTTAGCATGGGACTTTCTATGCCAACTCACACTACTTTATTAACGGAAGAATTCGTACAAGAACGCGCAACAGCCATCGGTATGTACAACTTCATCCGCTATCTCGGTATGGGCACAGGGCCACTTGTAGGTGGATTTCTTGTATTTAATCAAAATTACTTTTGGATTTTCTTCCTAGGTGCAATTACATTTCTATTTATCATTTTATGCACAATGAAAATGATATGTTTTCAGGCTGTACAAAAAGCAAAATAGAGACCTATAGATGGTCTCTATTCTAAACTCTTTGATCTGCAACGATATGAATATCAATATACTTCGTTTCTCTCATAATTTCATTTACAATTGAACCTTTTCGTATTTCTTCCCAACGTGTTCTTGCCGATTGTCCGAGTAAAATTTGTGTTACTTGTAGTCTTTTCGCGACTTCAATAATAACATCCGCTGGCTTTCTTCCTTTTGCCTCTTCTAAAACAAAACTCGCATCAAATTGATTCGTTAGCAACTCCCACTCTTCAATCGTTTGCTTTTTCCCTGCTGAAAGGGACTCTATATTTTCTCTTTCAACATTTAATACATACAATTCAGCGTTTAACCGATCCGCCATGCGCCATCCCCGTCTTATTAATTTCTCCGCTGTTGAACTGTATTGTACGCAAACGAGAATTTTTTCTTTCACACCAATCGGTTCTATAACGGTTTGGCTAATTTTCTCGTCCATATCATCTGCCACTTCACGAAGCGACAATTCTCTTAGTGCCCCTAAATTATTAAGCGTAAAGAAATTTTGTAAGCTTTGCTCTATTTTTTCTTCTTTATATATCTTTCCGTCTATTAATCTCTTCCTTAATACTTCCGGCGTTGCATCAACGAGCTGAATTTCATTTGCCTTTTGTAAAATAAAATCTGGAATACGCTCTCTTACTTTTACATTCGTAATTTGAGCTACAATATCGTGAACACTTTCTAAATGTTGAATATTAAATGCTGATAATACTGATATACCAGCCTCTAGTAATTCCTGTACGTCCATATAACGTTTCTTATTTTTAGATCCAGGAATATTACTATGCGCGAGTTCATCCACAACAACTACTTGTGGTGCACGTTTTATAATTCCTTCTACATCGAGTTCATAAAATACTTTCCCTTTATAATCTATTTCTTTTAAAGGAACTTTTTCTAAATCAGCAATTGCTTCTTCTGTCTCTTTTCTTCCATGCGTTTCAATTAAACCAATTACAATATCCATACCGTCTTTTTTCATCTCTCTTGCATCAAAGAGCATTTTATAACTTTTCCCTACTCCTGGAGCTGCTCCTACATATAGCTTTAACTTCCCGCGGTTTTGCTGACGAATATATTCTAAATACTCTTCTGGTGTTCGCCTTTGAAACGTCGGTTTATAGTCATCCGCATACAACACATTCACAACCTTTCTTTCGAAACAACGCTACCTCAATCCGTTAGATTGAGGTAGCACTGTTACTATTTCATTAGTTTCTTTAATTCTAAATTTAACTTTAAGACGTTCACGCGGGTTTCTCCAAATAAGCCAAGTGCCGCACCTTCCGTTTGATTCTTAATCAACTGATTTAGCGTTTCTTTCGGAATATTCGTTAATTTAGAGATACGATCCACCTGCACAGAAGCTGCCTCTGGACTAATATCAGGATCTAGCCCTGAACCTGAATTCGTCACTAGATCGATCGGCACTTCTGTAACTGGAACAGTTGGGTTTTGTTTCTTCCACTCTTCAATACTTGTCTCTACTCGTTTCCCTAAATCTGGATTAGACGGTGCATAGTTATTTGAACCAGATGCTTCTGCCTTATATTCAATACTAGAAACACGCCCATGAAAATAACGTGGATCTGTGACGTTTTGACCGATTAATTTAGAACCAATCACTTCATTTTTATCATTATATATTAAACTTCCGTCCGCATTATCCTTCATTACCGCTTGTGCAATACCAGTAACAATAAGCGGGTATACAAGGCCGCACAACACTAAAAATGTAAAAGTAATGCGGACAATTGGTGATAGTATACTTTGTTTCTTCGCCATCTTTTTCCCCTCTTCCTTATATGAACAAGCCGACAATTATATCAATTACTTTAATTCCAATGAACGGTACAATAACCCCACCAAGTCCATAAATAAGTAGGTTTCGGCCAAGTAGTGCATTCGAACTCATCGGTTTATATGCGATACCTTTCATCGCCAATGGAATGAGTAATGGAATAATAACTGCATTAAATATTAATGCTGATAAGATTGCTGAAAGTGGTGATGTTAATTTCATAATGTTTAATGCTTCCATTTGCGGAATTGCAAGTGTAAACATTGCTGGAATGATTGCGAAATATTTCGCTATATCATTCGCAATACTAAACGTCGTTAACGCACCGCGTGTCATTAACAATTGCTTACCAATCCCTACTACCTCAATAATCTTCGTTGGATTCGAATCTAGGTCAATCATATTTGCTGCTTCTTTCGCAGCTGTCGTACCACTATTCATTGCTAATCCAACGTCCGCCTGCGCTAATGCCGGAGCATCATTTGTACCATCACCTGTCATCGCTACAAGTTTCCCTTTATCTTGCTCTGCTTTAATAACCGCAATTTTATCTTCTGGCTTACACTCAGCAACAAACTCATCTACTCCTGCTTCTTTTGCAATCGTTGCTGCTGTTAACGGGTTATCCCCTGTACACATAACCGTTTTAATCCCCATTTGGCGCAGCTGTTCAAAACGATCACGCATACCTGGCTTTACTGTATCCTTTAAATAAATTAAACCGTAAATACGATTATTCACTGCAACTACAAGTGGTGTTCCACCCTCTTTTGAAATGAAATCCGCTTTTTGATTTAAATCTTTTGGAATTATCCCACCTTGTGATTGAACCCATTCAATCACGCTACCTACAGCACCTTTTCTCACTTTCGTTCCGTCCTGTAAATCGACACCACTCATTCTCGTTTCTGCTTTAAACGGAACAAACTCACCTTGTTCTGCAATTTCTCGATTATATGATATAGATTTCATTTTTACATATTCTATAACTGATCGACCTTCTGGTGTTTCATCTAAGACTGAACTAATCGCAGCCCATTTCCCTACTTGCTCAATCGTCTCATTTCCTACAGGAAGCAATGTATGTGCCATTCGGTTCCCGAAAGTAATCGTACCTGTTTTATCTAAAATGATTGTATTAATATCACCCGCAGCTTCTACTGCTTTACCCGACATCGCTAACACATTGAACTTTGTCACGCGGTCCATCCCGGCAATACCAATTGCTGATAATAAACCACCAATTGTCGTTGGAATTAAACAAACTAACAACGCTACAAGTACAGCTGTATCAATTTGAAACCCTAAATAGTTTGTAAAAATCGGCAACGTCACAACAACGATTAAGAAAATAAGCGTTAAACTCGTTAATACTGTATTTAAAGCAATCTCATTCGGCGTTTTTTGACGAGCAGCTCCTTCTACTAACGAAATCATTTTATCAATAAATGATTCACCAGGATTACTCGTAATGACAATTGTAATCTCATCACTTACGACCATCGTCCCGCCTGTTACGGAACAAAAATCGCCGCCCGCTTCTTTTATTACAGGAGCTGATTCCCCTGTAATCGCAGATTCATCAACAGACGCTAATCCTTTAATTACTTCCCCATCACTCGGAATCATTTCTCCTTGTTTTACAATAACAACGTCATCTTTTCTCAGATCAGTTGCTGAAACTTGAACAATGTCTCCATTTTCTTTTACAACATTTGCAAACACATCTTTCTTCGACTGTTTTAAAGAATCGGCTTGCGCTTTCCCCCGTCCTTCCGCTAACGCTTCTGCAAAGTTAGCAAATAAAACTGTAAATAATAGAATGAGAGAAACTGTTATATTAAACCATCCTGGTACACTACTAGAATGACTTGGAAGAAACGATAAAATGAACGTAATGATAAATCCAATTTCTACAACGAACATAATCGGATTCTTTATCATGACTTTCGGATTCAATTTCGCAAAGGATTGTTTCATCGCATGTGTCACGATATCACGATCCATCGTTTTCGCTTGTCTAACTTCATCTTCTACAGCATGTATTTGTGACTGATTTACTTGTTTTTCTTTTACTACTACCGGTCTCATCATTTACCCTCCATTACTTCAATGTAAGAAATTCTGCAATTGGGCCAAGTACTAACATCGGGAAAAATGTTAACGCACCGACAATTACAATCGTTCCGATGAAGATACCTCCAAATAAACTATTATCTGTACGAAACGTTCCGACTGTTTCTGGCACTACCGTCTTCTCTTTCAACGAAGCTGCCACAGCTAACATCGTAATTAAACTGAAATAGCGCCCTAAAAACATAACTAAGCCAGTTGTAATATTCCAAAACGGTGTATTATCCGCTAACCCTTCAAATCCAGATCCGTTATTCGCAGCTGACGATGTGTATTCATATACCACTTGCGTTAAACCGTGGAAACTAGAATGAGAAATGGCATCCGTTCCTAAACTTGTTGAAAGAGCTAATGCTGAAAACCCTAAAATAAGCAGTGGATGAAATAGTATCGTTACCGCAATTAATTTCATTTCCTTGCCTTCAATTTTCTTACCTAAAAACTCGGGTGTCCGTCCAACCATCAATCCAGATATAAAGACTGCGATAATCGCATACATAATAATGTTCACAAAACCTGCTCCAACGCCGCCATACACTGTATTTAACATCATATTTACGAGTGGTACTAACCCGCCAATTGGTGTTAACGTATCATGCATCGTATTAACGGCTCCTGTTTCAGCAGCTGTCGTCACTGTTGCGTATAGGGAAGAAAATACTGTTCCAAATCGTACTTCTTTTCCTTCTGTACTCCCTTGTACATGTTCGATGCCCATTCCATTTAACGCTGGATTCCCATGTAATTCAGATGTAGTAATCGTTATAAACCCTAGTAAAAATACCATGAATAGTGATACGAAAAGGATACGACCTTGTTTTTTATTTCCTACCATTCGTCCGTAAGTAAATGGAAGTGCTGTTGGCAATAACATCATAAGCATCATTTGTAAAATATTACTCATTTGCCCTGGATTTTCGAAAGGATGTGTAGAGTTTGCTCCGAAAAATCCACCGCCGTTATTTCCGAGTTCCTTAATGGACACGAATGATGCAACAGGCCCACGTAATATACTTTGCTTTGCCCCATCGATTGTTTGTGCTGTAACGGCCCCGTCTAACGTTTGTGGTACACCAAGTGCGACAAAGACTAGTGCCGCAATAAATGCGATAGGAAGAAATACTCTCGTTAGTGCTCTCGTAAAATCAAAGAAAAAGTTACCGAGTTCCTTCCCAGCAAGCCCTCTTATAAACGCCATTACAAGTGCTAAAGTCGTTGCTGGTGCTGCAAACATTAAAAATGTAATTCCGATTAATTGTGATAAATAAGATAAACCATTTTCACCGCTATAATGCTGTAAGTTTGTATCAGCCATAAAACTAATCGCTGTATTAAAAGCAAGCGTAGGCTCCATCCCTTCAATGTGTGCTGGATTTAATGGCAATACTCCTTGTAGTCTGAAAATGAAATATACGACAACAATCATAAATCCATTTAATAAAACTAATGACAATGCGTACTGTTTCCACGTTTGATTGTATTCTTTTACACCCGTAATTTTAAAAATAAGTTTTTCAAAAGGCCCGAATACTTTATCTAACTTTTTACTACCTTGAAAGGCTTTCTCTAAATAAATCCCCATTGGCTTTGCCACAAGAATAAACAACAGCATGGTAATAACAACTGCGACCCAAATCATAATGAATGATTCCCCCTAATTAAAACTTTTCTGGATTTAATAATGCATACACTAAGTACACCGTAATTGCTGCAACAATAACCGATAAGGCAGCCGTCATGATTGCTTCCCTTCTTTCACAACTTTATCTGACCAACTTGCAAGACTTACCATCGATGCGACTAACACAACAAAAATCCCGATCATTACAAAATCTAACATAGCTACCCCTCTTCCTTGTAAAAATTTACCATTTAATTATCAAAAAAAGAACACTAAGCTCTACTTAGTGTTCGAAATGAACAACACAAAGTAAACCTCCTCTCTAAACGCTTACGAGGTTAGCTGTCGGATTCGGGCCTAAAGAGTAGCCCTACTTTCAAAACTGAAAGATTCACCCCAAGTGACGATGCACAAAATTGGTTCCCCCGCTCCATTTCTGGAACTCAGCGATTTTAGGTTTTTTTGGAAATTTTATGAATGATTTATGAGAGTAAATATACTCCTCTATATTTAACTTGTAAAGAGCCAAATTACTGAAAATAAGAAAATATCCATCTATTTAAACGCTTACATTGAGTGTTATTAATATGATTTCATCTGTTTTCTCATCTTTTCTTTCTTTTTCACAGAAATGATCTTTTAAATACGAAATAAAAAGAGCGAATGACATGAAGCGCATAGCTTGTTGCACTCAGCATTCGCTCTTTTTTTCACTATTTATTCTCCACGCAAAAACGCGCGCAAATTTCTCCCGCGAATATAAACTTGTGACAATTCTGCATGTAGCTGCTCATATTCGATAACATCTGTTTTTAAATATAAAGCTTCTTTCGATGGCAATATGATATAGGGCCTTGGAAAAATAGGATCAAGCACCACCAATTCTTGAACTCGCTCTACTGATACCGCCCAACGATTCGCTATATCTCCTAGTAACAACACCTTCATCTTTTTTCCCCCGCCCTATTCAAAAAATAAAAAAGAAATATTATTACAATTCGTAAACACGACAAATGTAGCCCCAATTGTTTCATAGAGCCTCGCTGGATATCGTTTATTCCTTGTAACAACAGTAATAGGTGCTTGAAAAGAAAAGCGAATGTGTTCTGTGAAGAAACTAATGATTGGAAGCTCATCCCCTAGTAAAATCACCTTCTTAATACACTCACAAATACTAGTAAAATCTTGCGCCTTACTACAGCTATAAGTCCAATCAAACCCACAATTCCTAACTTCAGCAGCTATCTCTTCATTTGCTGTAAAAATAATTAACTCATGTTGAAACGCTACTAAATCTCTTAAACTATTTACCTTGCTTTCTTCCCCAACACAAATAAGTGTTAATTCCATGTACCTCATCCTCCTTAGCATAAAAGAACTCAAACATAGATTGATATTCCCCTATACTAATCAGATCGATGAAGTGATGTATCCATCATGGCACCGTCCTCTCTCAAGACGCTTACGAAGTTAGCTGTCGGATTCGGACTTTGAGAGTAGCCCTACTTTCAAAATTGAAAGATTCACCCCGAGTGACAATGCACAAATTGGTTCCTCCGCTCCATACAATTGGACTCAGCGTATTACAAAAAATGTATTCTGGCTGATATATTACTCCTGTAATTGGAAAAAGTAAACAGAAAAAAAGCCAGTTACAAAACTGACTTTCCCCTTACTTATACACGCGTTTTATTCAATTTATACGCAAAATGATTCGTCGGCCCATGACCACTTCCAATATTCAATGGCTCTTCAATTGCTATACTAATAAATCGTTTTGCTTCTTGAACTGCCTGTTCAATCGAGTATCCTTTCGCAAGTCCTGCTGTAACTGCAGACGCAAATGTGCACCCGCTTCCATGCGTTTGCTTTGAAGGAATTCGTTCACTTCTAAATTCGATAAATTGCTCACCATCAAAGAGTAAATCAATTACTTCATTACCTTGATACTCTGCATGGCCGCCCTTCATAAGCACGTATTTCGCACCTAATTCATGCAGTACTTTCGCAGCTTCCTTACTATCTTCAACATTATGAATTTCCATCCCAGTTAACACTTCTGCTTCAGGAACATTCGGTGTTACAACGGTTGCTACTGGTAATAAATATTCTTTTAATGCTTGTACTGCTTCTTGTTGTAATAATGATGCACCGCCCTTAGCAATCATAACAGGATCTAGTACAATATTATTCCACCCAAATTTATTAATATGTTCTGCTACAATTTGAATAATTTCACTGCTAAATAACATTCCTAGTTTCACAGCATCTGGTGTTAAATCCGTACCAATTGAATTCAGCTGTTCCGTAATACCTTCTAACGGAACTGGATATACCCCTTGAACGCCAAGCGTATTTTGAGCAGTAATTGCCGTAATAGCCGTCATCCCATACACACCAAGCTCTTGGAATGTTTTTAAATCTGCTTGAATGCCGGCACCGCCTCCACTATCAGATCCTGCAATTGTTAAAGCTTTATTTACTTTCATCCCACTCATCCTTTTCTATCCAAAATAGCGATGATAAATTGTTTTTGCTTCGCTTATATCTTTCGTTCCATGTACGAGTACACGTCCATCTTTGAAAGCAACTAATCTCTTTTCTTCAACTGAAAATGATAATAAATATGGATTTACATTTAAATCATTTACGCGATCTTTCAGCAGCTCTTTGTATCGTTCAAAATCCATTTCTTCTTTATGAGGTGGCCTAATTTGAACTGTATTTCTCCCGCATAAAACTGCTGTTTTCGATGTGTTTTCTTTATTTAAATACGGGTATATCTCATTCTCTCCGCACGAAGGACAATTATGCTTACGAAGCTTTTGCACATTCATACATGAATATTCATTCTTCCACACATCAAACGACACAAGTCCATCTCGAAGTGATTCATAATCTTCCACTAACAATTTAAGAGCTTCCGTTACTTGATGAGAAACGACGAGAGATACAGCAGGTGATATAATGCCCGCTGTATCACATGTCGCCCCGCCAAGCGGAATCGATTGTAATAAACAAGATAAACATGGCGTTTTACTAGGAAGAATTGTGTAAGAAAGGCCGTAACTCCCTACACATGCTCCGTAAATCCATGGAATAGAATGTTTTTGCGCTATATCATTCACAATAAAACGTGTTTCGAAATTATCAGTTGCATCAATCATTACATCTACGTTTGTAACAAGCTCTTCTAATTCCTCAGCTGTTACATCTTGAACGAGAGCCTCTACTCTTACTTCACGATTGATCTCTGCTAGACGTTTTTTTGCCGCTACAGCCTTCGGAAGATTATTTTCTACATCACTCTCTGCGTACAATTGTTGCCTTTGTAAATTACTCCAATCGACATAATCTCGGTCAACAATCGTTACTGTGCCAACACCTGCTCTTACAAACATCTCTGCATTTGCACTACCTAATGCACCTGCACCGATAATGAGTACATGCTTTTCTCTTATCTTTCGTTGCCCCTCTTCTCCAATTGGAGAAAATAATTCTTGGCGAGAATATCGATTATTCAACTACGCTCATTCCTTCTAAAGGACTGCTTGCTGTTGCACAACGTTTACGTGCAATACGCCCCGCTTCAAATCCTAATCGTCCTGCTTCAATACTTAATTTCATTGCTTGTGCCATTTTTATTGGATCTTTTGCTCCCGATACAGCCGTATTTAATAACACACCATCCGCTCCTAATTCCATCGCAAATGCCGCATCAGCCGGGCTACCGATACCAGCGTCAACGATAACTGGCACTGTCGCTTGTTCAATAATGAAACTTAAATTTAATGGATTTACAATACCAAGCCCTGAACCGATTGGTGATGCTCCTGGCATAATTGCATGCACACCTAGTTCTTGTAATTTACGTGCTAATACAACATCATCAGATGTATACGGAAGAACGATAAATCCTTCTTCTAGTAACATTTCAGATGCCTTTAACGTTTCTACTGGATCAGGTAATAACGTTCTATCATCACCAATAACTTCTACTTTGATCATATCGCAAAGCCCCGAAGCTTTTGCTAATTTTGCAATACGAACAGCTTCTTCAGCATTTTTTGCTCCAGCTGTATTCGGTAATAACTTATATTTTTTCACATCAAGTTTCTCTAATAAATTAGGCTGCTTTGCATCAAATATATCCATACGACGTACTGCGAACGTTAAAACCTCAGCCTCAGATACATCAATTGCCTTTTGCTGTACATCAAAATCAGGGAATTTCCCTGTTCCTAATAAAAGTCTAGAATGAAATGAAAATGGTCCAATGTTTAACATAATCAACCGCCTCCTACGAAAGTTACAATCTCAATTTGGTCTCCATCAAAAACAGATGTATCTGTATGATCATCTTTTTGTAAAATATCTTTATTACGCTCTACTACTACAATTCTGTTATCTAACTCTAAATGTGTAAGTAGCTCAGCCACTGTTTTTACACTCTCTGGCACTTCCATTTGATTACCATTAATTTTTAAATTCAAACCTCCATCCCCTTTCTAAACCGGTTTAGAAAGCAATGCATCTAGCAAGTGATTCTCCTGCTTTCCTTCTATTAAATCAGCCATATACTGACCAGAAACCGGGCTTAATAAAATGCCATTTCGATAATGTCCAGTACAAGCATATAAACCTTTTATTTCTTCATGCTCTCCCATATAAGGAGCTTCGTGATTTGATTGTGGCCTTAATCCTGCCCATGTGCTTTCCCACTCTGCTTCTTTTAAAGCTGGCAATATTGTATAAGCACGCTCTAATATAGAAGTAATACTTTCTGGTTGCACTGTTTTATTAAACGTATGAGGCTTCATCGTTGCTCCAATTACGTAACGTCCACCACGCTTTGGGGCAATGTAAAATCTTTCTTGGAAAATAGGCGCCTTTAAAAGTGGTTTTCTACTTCTTACCGCTACTACTTCTCCTTTAACTGGATATGTACCCCATTCGCGGTGAAAATAACCTAGTAACTTCGTGCTCCATGAACCACCCGCAATCACGACCTTCTCGCACGCGATAATACCTTCGCTTGTAACAATCCCAGTCACTTTATTATTTTCAATACGAATATCGAACACTTCTGTCTGTTCATATATATCAGCACCCGAGAATGATGCGGAATGTGCGAATGCTTTCGTAAGCTCCGGTGCAATAACATGACCGTCTTTTGGATAATATACAGCACCTATAATTGACTCCGATAGAAACGGCTCTTTCTCTCGTAAAAGGTCTCCTGTTAGAAAATAAGAATCTTCACCTGTTTTCTGCTGCCAATCCATAATGTGAAGAATTCTTTCCTTCTCATCTTCATTTTGGGCAATGCGATAAATGCCTTTCTCTTCATATCCAATATCGATGCCTGTTTTTTCACGCAAAACTGCTGCAAGTTGTGGAAATATAGCACGGCTTTCTCTCGCAAGTTCAAATAGTGGGTCATATGCATCCCATTCTGCCTGAACCCCAAGTAAACCAGCGGCTGCTTTCGAGGCTTCAGATGCAATTCTTTGCTTCTCTATAATCGCTACTTTATGTCCTCTTTCTGCTAGAAAATGTGCAACTGAACTACCGATTACACCACCGCCAATTATCGCTACATCATACTTCTTACACATGTTTTTCCGCCCACTTTCTTATTGATTCCTTATAAGATTTCGCTTTGCTATACGGGTTATTACTACTTATAATCCCAGACATAACAGCAATACCACTGACACCGTTAGCAAGAACATCACCAGTGTTTTCCGTGGTGATTCCTCCAATTGCTGTAATCGGTATAGATAAACACTTTGCAATGACTGAAATTTCTTCAAGCCCTCTCGCTGGTACACCTTTTTTACAATCTGTCGGAAATACATGACCATAGACGAGTGAATCCGCTCCATTCTTAAATGCATCGATCGCTTCTTCTAAAGAATGCACAGAATAACCGACATGCAAATAAGAAAACTTTTCTTTCACCGACCTTACATTTGCGCTTCGATATCCGAGCTGCACGCGCGGAATGTTTAATAAAATAGCAATATCAATTCGATCATTTATTACTATCTTCGATGCTGGAAAGCCTTTCTTCAAAAGACTTTCCACACCTTCATACAAATCCTTCGTACTTTTCTCACGCTCACGAATATGCAAATAATCAATCTCACTCTCAATTTGCATCGCTACATTCACTAACTCTTCGAATGACATGTGACCATTTGAGATTACATGAAGCTCATTTTTCATATTCATTCGCCTACTTTAAAATGTTTTCGAATAATTCCTCAGCCGGAACGATTTCTTTCGTCATTCCTTTATCTTTCAGCCATTTATTTTGTTTCTCCCATGACTCTTTTGAATCCGATAAGAATGGCTCATCTTTCGTTTCCATCTTCTCTAATAAAATTTTCATGCTCTCTTTTTCAACTTCTGGTACAAGCGGGAAGTTTTCTTTTTCTTGATGGTTTAATAAAATATTTAATGCTTCATCTGGATTTTTCTTCATGAAATCATAGCCTTTTTTCGTACCACGTAAGAAAGCTTGTAACGCTTCTTTATCTTTTTTCAACGTTTTATCACCTGTTACAAATACAAGCTCATGGTAATTCGGTACACCGTAATCTGCTGGGTTAAAGTACGCTGGTTCATGACCTTCATGACGCATAACAGGTACTTCATGGTTAATATATGCCCCTGTTACCGCATCCACTTTTTTCGTAATTAATGCCGGTACTAAATCAAAGCCAACATCGACTACTTTCACTGTATCTGGATTACCACCAGCTTCTTTTACCATCGTTTTTAAATACATCTCACTTAAAGGTGTTCCAGAATAGCCAACTGTTTTCCCCTCTAAATCTTTTGGCGATTGAATGCCTGCTGATTTCAGCGATACAACATGATTTAATGGTGAACGTACGACAGCTCCAATTGATTTCACTGGAATTTGTTCATTTGCTTTTGCCATGACAACGTCTGGCTGATAATATAAGCCAACCGTTACTTTTCCTGCAGCTGCTAAAGTTAATGGATCAGTCGGATTAGAAGGGAATTTTATATTCACCTTTACTCCTTCTTCTTTAAAATAGCCTTTTTCAATTGCTGCATAAATAAAGCTATGTACCGCATTTGGGTACCAATCAAGCATGACCGTTATTTCTTTTTCCTTTTTCCCCTTATCTGACGCTGAATTACTAGAACATCCAGTAATCATTGCAACTAATAATGTCAACACAAAGATGCGTTTTAAAAATTTCATGAATACTTCCTCCAACTAATAAATTTCTTTTCTAATACTGAGATAAGTATGACGAAGAAAATAGCTAATAATGATAACAATACAATGGGTGCAAATACACCTGCTCCGTCTAACTGCGTCATCATTCTTTTACTGAAATATCCAAGCCCAGCTTGTGCACCGAGCCATTCACCGATTGCTGCCCCAATTACACTAAGCGGAACTGCAATTTTTAAAGCTGAGAAAAAATAAGGAAGAGCAGACGGCAATTTTAATTTAAGAAAAACATCTTTTTTCGTTGCCCCATACGTAAATAATAGCTCCTCCCATTCTTTTTTCGTACTGCGTAGTCCATCATACGTATTGACCGCAATTGGGAAAAACGTAATTAAAACAGTAACAACAACCTTACTCCAGATCGTATATCCAAACCATAAAACAAAGAGCGGAGCAAGCGCTGTAATCGGAATCGTTTGTGAGGCAACCAATAGTGGATAAAATGCTCTCTCCATCCAATTACTCGCATTCATTAACATCGCTAGCCCTACCCCAAGTACGATAGAAATAGCCACCCCTATTAAAACGACGGATAAGGTTGCCGGCAAATGAACCGTAAATAATATATCTTTTAGTTTCCAGATCTTCATCACAATTGCAGACGGTGACGGTAAAATGTACATTTCGTCTACGATTCTTGCGCCTACTTCCCAAAAGGCAAGTAAAATACTAGTAAGTGTAAGGGCAGGTAATAGCTCCTTCAACCGGTTAATCATACGAGTACCTGCCTTTGTAACATACTAAGAAGCTCATCTTTAAGCGCTAACACTTCAGGCTTATATAAATCTTTTCTTGTTCGATTACGATCAAGTGGTACGACCCTCTCGGTTAAAGTAGTTATCGGTTGCTGCTCTACTACTAAAATTCGATTAGAAAGAAACAACGCTTCTTCCACATCATGAGTGATAAATAAAATTGTTTTTTCCCACTCTTTCCATTGTTCAAACAGCCATTCTTGCAAAGATGCCTTCGTTAAAGCGTCCAACGCGCTAAACGGTTCATCTAACAACAATATCTCCCCGCCTGTTAATAAAGTTCGAATAAAAGATACGCGTTGTCTCATACCACCAGATAAATCTTTCGGATATTTTGTCTCATACCCTTGTAAGCCAAATTTATGTAACAGTTCCTTTGCCTTTATTTGTGCTTCTTTCTTCTGTACACCTTGGCACTCTAGCGGTAGGGCAGCATTCTCAATAATCGTTCTCCATGGCAGGAGCATATCTTTTTGGGGCATATACCCTACAGGATGGCTCTTTGTTTCTGTCAGCTCTATCTGTCCCGTACTTGCTTCTTCTAAACCTGTAATAAGGCGAAATAGAGTACTTTTGCCGCATCCACTCGGTCCAATAATACTTACAAACTCTTTATCTTGTATAGAAGCATTTAATTCATTGATGATTGGTTTCTCATCATAATGAAAAGAAACATTATGAAACTGTAGTATGTTCTTGCTCCTCAAATCCCCACATCTCCTTACGATAGGACATATCCCAGAATAAATATTCAAATCGACTGGAATATAGGAATATCTCCTCTAATCGATCTAGCTCTTTGTCAGACTTTCCAACTGCCATTTCATTTAATAAATCGATTAACCAAATACAAAGGCTACCGTATTCTTCCGAACTATATCCTTGAATCCACTCACCAAAGAACTCATGATCTCTTGCTCCAGGAATATCGTTTAAACGCTTTCCAATTTCCCAGTAGCTCCACATACATGGAAGAAGTGCTGCTATTAATTCCGCAAGTGTGCCATTTTGAGATACAGACATCATGTAATTTGTATAGGCTAAATTTTTAGCAGATGGTTTTGCAGATTCTATCTCCTCTATAGAAATACCAAGTCTTTTTGCATATTGTTTATGGATCGTCATTTCTCCATTTAATATGCCATCAATTTGTTCAGCAAATTTCCCCATTACTTGTGGATTCGTTGCTTTTACAACACCAATCGCATATAGCTTTGCATAATCTAACAAATATAAATAATCTTGAATAATATAATACTGAAACTTATCTTTTTCTAACGTGCCATCTCCCATACCTACTACAAACGGATGATTATGACTCATCTCCCAAACTTGTTGTACAGTTTCTAATAATCTATCGCAAAATTTCATTTCGCTATCCCCTTTCAATTTATATATCTAAATAAAAAACCACTTCTAAATAAGAAGTGGTTACAGCAAATAAAATTATAATTTATTCGTTGCTCCACTTCCCTTCGCTAGTATTACCTAGATCAGGTCTGTAAGGGTTAAGGATTATTCCTCTCTCAGCACAACAAGCACCCCTAGTGGTTTCAATATGAAATTTTCAAACAAAAAAGCCCCGTTTCTATACGCAAAGAAACGGGGACTCATTATTAGTGTCCGTATTGCTTCCCTACGCTAGCATAATCTAGATCAGGTAATGAAAAGGATCAAAGGCTTACGGCCTACTCTCAGCTGGCAACACCAGCTCTCCTAGCAAACTATGAAATTAACACTGTCAGTATAACACCGTAATAAGACATCATCAACTATTTTAATTTTCTCAATTGTCAACAAAATAACAAAACTATATAATACTTATATTCTATCTTAGAAATTATTATCCTAATTAATTGGATAAAAAGGAATCATTATCCTCAAAAAATTTATTTTTATATTGATTTCATATTACATTTATGTGAATACACCCACTATATTATATCTTTATACTATAATAAAATTACAACTATACAACTAGAGGAGGTCTCTATTATATGAATATGAAAGCTACTGCTTTAACAGCAACTACTGTCGCAATTGCCTCTTTACTTCCTTCTATGGGAGAAACAAATGTACAAACAGCCAACGCTGAACAATTATCTAATGTGAAAACTGGATATGTCAAAGTCGATCAAGTAGCCTTACATACAAAAGATAACGCAAATAGCTCATCAATTGATACAATTCGCTTTAATACGAAAGTAAACATACTTGAAACAACTAATGGCTGGTATAAAGTATCTGTTAATAATAAAGTAGGTTACGTACAAAAAGATGCTATTCTACTAAAAAACAAACTTCAATCTAATAATCAATACATCGTTAATGCCAATGCATTAAACGTTCGTTCTGAACCTAATTTAGAATCTTCAATTTTAGATGTATTACCAAATGGAAAATTCGTTACCATTCAAGAAGAACAAGGCGAGTGGTATAAAATTTTACATAATGGCAAAACAGGTTACGTACAAAAAGCATTCGTGTCTAATGGTTCACAACCTTTAGTAAAAGGCATCACAGTTCAAAATAATACGAAATACACAGTTGCAACACCTAAACTTAATGTACGTGGCAACGCTAGTACAAGTAGTGCACTACTTGGTTCATTACAAAATGGTACACAAATACAAGTAGTGGAAACTGTAGGAACTTGGTATAAAATTCGTTTTGGCACAGGATACGGATACGTAGCAAAACATTATGTGATGCAAAATCAATCACAAGCTCAAACGGCTCAACCTACTTCCATTCCAGCAGTTTTCAAATTCCCTACTCAAGGAAGAATTAGCTCAACCTTTGATATACGCTGGGAACAAATGCATTATGGTATAGATATTGCAGCTCAAGGTAATGTCTCTATCCAGGCGGCAGCTGCAGGTAAAGTTGTGAAATCATATTATTCAGCTAGCTATGGCAATGTTGTGTTCATCGCCCATCAAATAAACGGGAAATTATATACGACAGTCTATGCTCACATGAAAGATCGCACTGTACAAGCTGGTGATCAAGTACAAGCTGGACAATTAGTAGGTCATATGGGCAACACAGGTCATTCATACGGGCAACATCTTCATTTTGAATTACACAATGGAGAATGGAATTTTGAAAAAACAAATGCAGTAAACCCACTGCCATATTTAGTTAGGTAAATTGTATGCAACGCAATATCAATATACCTCTCTTAATTGAATACTTAGCCTTTTTAGGTTTAATCTGTTGTTTAATCATTTACAATACAAACACTGTATTTTTATCTATTATCATTGCTTTTGTGGCTTTAGAAATTATGATGGAATCCTTTCAAGTACAACTAAAACAAAAAATTGCCCATATATGTAATGCCATCTTTCTATTAAGTGCCCTAATAACAAATATTATTAGTAATGGTTTTTATTTATCTACCGTATTTCCTGTATTCTTTATGGCTGTTTTATTATTCATAGCTAGATACATTCACGTCCCTACTAACAAAAAACACGAACAAAAAGCTTAGAAAGAGGAGACACTGTGTACCGATCTTTCAAAGATAATCCGATAAAATATATATTGAATTTATACACGAAAATAAATACTTTTTTTGGTATACAAGGAAGTAATACGGCACAATTTCTCCTTTATGGAATGTTATTTCTCGTCTTAATTGCGTTCTCCTTGCTTTACTAATAAAAAAAGGATCTCACATAAACTTGAGATCCTTTTTAATTTATATAGAAAATGCTCTTTATCCACAAGCATATTTTTCATAAATAAAGCTAAGATTATATTTTTTCTCTAAGCTCATTCTTTGTTCATCATCACACCAATAGAACAGAATATCATGAATTGTTGCATAACGTTTATTTTTAAGAAATAGTTTAAAGAATGATGGTAAACAATCATGTAATTGTATAAATATATAATTGCGTAATATTTCTTCTTTATATTCAATGCCCTTACAAATATACAGCAATTCTTCACAATAATATGCATGTTGTGGAACTTGAATCATTTCGAAAAATGGCACATATGATAATAACTTCCCGATAAAATGATCATATCGATCCATTATTCCTATCGTCATATGCTCCATCATTTCTTTCATTACATATAAATAATCATCTACATGAGTAGTTTTCAATGGGTCTAATCGATCTGAAATTTGAGAAAGTACAGCTCTTTGACAAGCTAACACCGCTTGACTAGGTCCATAATATGATAGGAAGTCTGTACACTTACGATATTTTCGTAATAAGTCATGTGTGTATAAGTCATACACAAACGTATTACAATACATCGCTAGACTCATCATATCACTATTTAATTGCTCTTTTGATAGTAATTTAGCTCTCTTACACATATAAAAGAATGTAAATTCTAATACTTCTTTATGAGATAATAGATGTTTACAATCCGTTATACATTTCTCATTAAATTTAACCCTATCCCAAATTTCTACATCCCCATCAGTCAATTCACCAATACGATATTTAATAATTAAATAGTTTAAAGCAACCGCTTGCGTCAACAGATCCCACGTTTCATATTCCAATGAAGTGTGAACAAACTCAGCTAGTCCTTGAGTTATCATAAAAGTATTTGCTTCTTCATACCAACCAATCTCTTGGCATAAACGAAGAATACGTACTAAAGTTGGAATTTCATCTTTATGAAACTGCGGCAAATTCTTTACTTTATCCATTCCATATACGATAAATGCCGCTAAATTTTCTTCTTTATAAAATTCTTTTTCTTTCCACACTAATATAGTTCGTTCTTTCCCTTCGCCTTTTGGATGACAAGGTACAAGCAAAGAAAATAATTCAGCGAAATTATTTGGTTCTATATATGTATCTGTAACCAAATTCCAATTTGGATCGCGCTGTACAGCCCTCATATAATTCCCCTTCCCTTTTGTCTACATAGGAAATATTAATCCATTATTACATCATTAACGATGAATATTGTTATATTCGAAATCTTTCATAATACTTATATCTATCAGTATATCATTTTTTCTCTTATTAAAAATTAAGAATGACAAATTTAAAAAAAACTGTCGAAATTACTAACCATATATTTATTATATAATGTCTCAGATACATCATGCTAACATATTAGTTTAATCCATATATACTAGAATAATGCATCTGATTTTTATACGTAACTTATTCCACTAATTAAAATCTCTCTTCATTCCGTATGCTCCGAGATTTCACTTAAAGCGAATCCCGCTTGATCATCTGCCAATTCTCTTATAGCTAAATCACCTAGTGCTAGCATCCCAACGAGTTGACCACCCTCAACTACTGGTAATCGTCTAATTTGATACTGTGCCATTAACTCTGTAGCTTTTTCAATAGAATCATCTGGAGAAACTGAAACAATGTTTGTTGTCATTACATTTGTAATTTTATTAGATCCAGGATGTTTCTCAGCAATCCCACGAACAACTAAATCTCGGTCCGTAACAAGCCCAACAACTTGCTCATTTTCAACAACTGGAATCAATCCAATCGATTCTTCTTTCATCTTTACAGCAGCCTCATATACATTGTCTAGCGGTGTGCAATGTACAACATGAGTACTCATAAAGTCTCTCACTCGTGTCATTTTTGTCTCCTCCTTTTTATACATACCATAGCTTTTCCTAAATCCCTTTATTTATTTCAGGAAAATCGGTTGATAAAGGAGGATTCCACAAAATAAAAAAGAGCCAGCATATTGCTGACTCTTTTTTTTATGACCCGTACGGGATTCGAACCCGTGTTACCGCCGTGAAAGGGCGGTGTCTTAACCACTTGACCAACGGGCCATGGCTCCGCAGGTAGGACTCGAACCTACGACCGATCGGTTAACAGCCGATAGCTCTACCACTGAGCTACTGCGGAATAATATATGGTGGGCCTAAATGGACTCGAACCATCGACCTCACGCTTATCAGGCGTGCGCTCTAACCAGCTGAGCTATAGGCCCATACACTTTTACAGGGGCATTATTTAATCAACCCACACTGGAGGTTTTGGAGACCTCAGTTCTACCTTTAAACTATGCCCCTAAAGGATGCCGACTAGAGGACTTGAACCCCCAACCTACTGATTACAAGTCAGTTGCTCTACCAATTGAGCTAAGTCGGCATAAAAAAATGGTGGCTCGGGACGGAATCGAACCGCCGACACGAGGATTTTCAGTCCTCTGCTCTACCGACTGAGCTACCGAGCCAACATAAATGGCGGTCCCGACCGGGGTCGAACCGGCGATCTCCTGCGTGACAGGCAGGCATGTTAACCACTACACCACGGGACCATTTGGTTGCGGGGACAGGATTTGAACCTGCGACCTTCGGGTTATGAGCCCGACGAGCTACCGTGCTGCTCCACCCCGCGACAATATAATGTTTTTTAAAAAATGGAGGAGGTAGAGGGATTCGAACCCCCGCGCGACTCTCGCCGCCTGTCGGTTTTCAAGACCGATCCCTTCAGCCGAACTTGGGTATACCTCCATGAAGGAAAAAATAAAAATTTTATTATTATATGTATCTAAACCATTTAAAAAGAAAATGGAGGAGGTAGAGGGATTCGAACCCCCGCGCGATTCTCACCGCCTGTCGGTTTTCAAGACCGATCCCTTCAGCCGAACTTGGGTATACCTCCGAGACATATAATAAATAAAGTGGAGCCTAGCGGGATCGAACCGCTGACCTCCTGCGTGCAAGGCAGGCGCTCTCCCAGCTGAGCTAAGGCCCCATGTTTTTGGGAATATCGGGAAGACAGGATTTGAACCTGCGACCCCCTGGTCCCAAACCAGGTGCTCTACCAAGCTGAGCCACTTCCCGTTAATAAAAGCGCGCCCGAGAGGAGTCGAACCCCTAACCTCTTGATCCGTAGTCAAACGCTCTATCCAATTGAGCTACGGGCGCATATGGTGCCGAGGGCGGGGGTCGAACCCGCACGGTGGTCACCCACCGCAGGATTTTAAGTCCTGTGCGTCTGCCTGTTCCGCCACCCCGGCATGTCATATTGAAAATTGGAGCGGAAGACGGGATTCGAACCCGCGACCCCAACCTTGGCAAGGTTGTATTCTACCACTGAACTACTTCCGCAAGACATGTTTGAGTTATTTTATTAAAAGTGCGGGTGAAGGGAGTCGAACCCCCACGCCAAAGGCGCTAGATCCTAAGTCTAGTGCGTCTGCCAATTCCGCCACACCCGCATATTTTGTTAAAATGGTGAGCCATGAAGGATTCGAACCTTCGACCCTCTGATTAAAAGTCAGATGCTCTACCAACTGAGCTAATGGCTCTTAATGGCTGGGCTAGCTGGATTCGAACCAGCGCATGACGGAGTCAAAGTCCGTTGCCTTACCGCTTGGCTATAGCCCATTAATTAAGAATGGTGGAGGGGGGCAGATTCGAACTGCCGAACCCGAAGGAGCGGATTTACAGTCCGCCGCGTTTAGCCACTTCGCTACCCCTCCGACATATATGGTGGAGGATGACGGGATCGAACCGCCGACCCCCTGCTTGTAAGGCAGGTGCTCTCCCAGCTGAGCTAATCCTCCATTTTGCCTGGCAACGTCCTACTCTCACAGGGACAAGGTCCCAACTACCATCGGCGCTAGAGAGCTTAACTTCCGTGTTCGGTATGGGAACGGGTGTGACCTCTCTGCCATCATTACCAGACTATATTCATTTAAGACAAGAATCATTATAACTTATTTAACTTTTAAAGTCAACAAGTTTTTTATATTCTTTCAAAACTAGATAACATT